>JANMNK010000771.1:0-9752 GCA_031373875.1 Pirellulaceae bacterium
GCCGCCTAGAGAAGAATCCGTCCAAGCAGCGGAAAAGCTCTTGGAACGATTAGGCGCGCGAAGCCTAAATCATGTTACCAAGCTTGGGAAATTGATCGGCCGAATGCCTGTGTCTCCACGTCTGGCACGCATGCTGATCGAAGGGCACAAGTTAGGCCATCTGGAAAGCGTCGCTTGGGTGGCTGCAATGCTTTCCGAAAGAGACGCCTTCATACGAAGTAATTTTCAGTCGCGAGGGCCACGAACTGGGATGGTAACTCGCCAAGTTGCTCGATGGCCTTCGGATGTTGTCGAGCGGTATAACGCACTTCGCGACTACGTTCATCATCGAAAAGAAGAGACTCCATTTGGTGCGATCCATCGCAATGCCGTGCATGGAATCGGCGAGACCGCTGCGCAGTTGATCGAACAAGCGGTTCGGGAGCTTGGAGAACCGTCGATCGCGCAAATCGAAGAATCGGAAGCGATCATGCGCACCCTTCTGACGGCGTTTCCCGATCGCTTGGCAAAACGCCGTGCACTCAACAAGCCCAAGGCACTCATGGTTGGTGGCAAAGGTGTGCAACTAGCGGCAACCAGTGGCGTGACCGAGGCCGAGTACTTCTTGTGCGTGGATGTCGACGCGGGAGGAGTCGATGCGACTGTTCGGCAGGCGAGCAGCGTGAATCTCGAGTGGCTGGGTGCGGAACTCATTGAGGAACGAGACGAAGTTTTCTTTCATCCTACTCAAAAGCAAGTTGTCGCGCGGCATCGACGTTATTGGGATGACTTGTTGTTAGAAGAGACGCCCACATCGGTTGTAGACGATGACCAGGCTGCGGAAGTCCTGGCCAACGCCGCCCAACAGGCTTGGCGTGAAGTTTTTCCCGAAGCGGGTTCGGCCCCAGCGAGTTTCTTAGAGCGAGTTCGATTCTTGGCACATTGGGCTCCGGAGCTGAACTTGCCAAGCTTCAATAGCGACGACCTTGGCGACATCCTCAAGCAGCTTTGTCGGGGTCGGCGAAGTTTGGCGGATCTGCAGCGCGCGCCGTGGCTGGATTGGCTGCGAGATGCATTAACCAGCGACCAGTTGCGAGCCTTGGATCGTGAAGCTCCCGAACGAATGCAGGTTCCCAGTGGCAGCCAAATTCGATTGGAATACGACGGAACAAAGGCCCCAGTACTCGCTGTCCGCATACAGGAAATTTTTTCTTGGAAAGCGACTCCGAGGATCGCATGCGGCAAGGTACCCGTCTTGATGCATTTATTGGCTCCGAATATGCGACCGCAACAAGTTACCAATGATTTAGAAAGTTTTTGGAATAGCACCTACTCCGTAGTTAGAGGCGAGCTCAAGCGTCGTTATCCCAAACATGCTTGGCCCGAAGATCCTTGGACAGCCAAGCCTGAGCGAAAAGGCTGAGTCCCGCATCCGCAAATCCTCTTGCGAAATCGATGCAGAAAACGCCGTGCTCCTGATTGCTCGTGATATGGCGGCGCGATAATCGGAAAAAACTACTTGTAAAAAGTCTCGGGCATCTTTGTCAATCTTGGGCGGGATACGTTAAACTAGAAGTGGTACATCGGACAAGCAGCAGGCTGGAAAATTGTACGGTGATTCGTGCTGGGCAACGGTGTGTCTCGATCGAGAGATCGCTGACAGCTAAGCCAGATTCGAGTAGTTTTATCTGTTTTGAAAACGGAGCCATGAATGAAGGCGAATCCAACGCCCCAAACGGCGACTTCGGCGGAACGCGGCCAACAAATATTGTCGCGATTTTTGTCGGTTGATGAATTGTTGATTCGTCCGACCGCTGATCAGGTTCAAGATCCGTTTATCGATTCGAGCCACGAGCCAAAGTCTCCTGTGAGAATATCGCTCGCGCGCCATCAGGAGTTGGAACAATGCCTTCGAAACTCTCCAGCCGATCCAGAACCTTATTTAGAGCTGGCAGAAATCTATTCCTCGCAACAGCGATGGAAGGATGTTCGGCGAATTCTCGATCAAGGCATCAATCACAATCCCGATAACGAGACGATGCGTTTCCTGCGAGAAGAAATTCTCATGCAGTGCTCTCGCGAGCAACTGGAACTAGCAAAAAAAGAGCTTCGCACACGTCGCACCGAGGAAAATGAATTAACGGTGGAACGCTGCGAATTCGACTTGGCCAATACACGCGTTGCAGTTTGTGAAGCGAGGTATAAACGCCATCCAGAGCAGACGGACTTATTGATTCCGTTGGCTATTTCCTTGCGTCAACTGCGCCGCATGGACGAAGCTATTGAGCAATTGCGAAAAGCACAGCAAGTACCGGAGCTGAGAAGTCGCGCTAGTTTGCAACTTGGGATGTGTTACCAGCAAGCGGGCGGCGTTTTGGATGCATTGTCGGCATATCGTTGTGCGGCTCTATTTCGAGCACCCCCTCCGCCACAAGATCTCAAACAACGCGCACTGGAGCTGGCTTATGAGTTAGCGGAACAAAATCAGCTTTATGATTCTGCTGCTCGCTATCTTGAACTGCTCATCGCAGAACATCCCAAGAATCGCGAATTCTTAGAAAAGCGACTTGCCACACTTCGCCAAAACATTCCCACGTAGAAAGGTGTCGGTTCCATGGCTCAAGCGATTGTCGATCCCGAGCAACTTCGTCACTTTGCAATGATGCTCAAGCGTTTCAACACGACGTTGTCCGAATCCTCTACAAAACTGGCGCAGGAAATGAATCGCCTTTCCACTTCATGGCGAGACCAGGAGAATCGAAAATTCTCGACGGACTTCGAGGAACAAATCAAACAACTCAGCCGCTTGATCGAAACGAGCGAGCGCCACGTGCCTTATTTGCTTCGCAAGGCCGAGTTAATCGAGGAGTATCAGCGCAATGGCTAGTGACGCTAACGTCCAGAGTCTTGAGCGATTAGAAGAATTCCTGCTTCAACTGGGCGGCATTCAAGAGAGGCTGGGCAAACAACTTGACGATGTTCGCGTTGAGATGCACCGAATCAATCACTGGATGCAGTCGGATTGTCCGGGTTACTGGCAGGAACAAGAGCGCATGGCAAAACGCAAATGGACCGATGCACGCGAGCGGCTTCTTCAATGCCAATCGGTAGTCACAGGTGGCGAGCGGCCCAGTTGTTCCGAGCATCGCAAACGGCTGGAAAAGTGCACGCAACGAGTCGCTTTATGCGAGCGCAAGATGCGACAAGTGAAACAGTGTCAGCTTTTGTGGCAACAGACTTCGCTACAGCTTCAGCTCAAAGTTCAGCATGTGGTCGATGTCGTAGAATCGCGATTGCCCCAAGCCCGATTTCATTTGGACTCGTCGCTCGAACCGCTTCGTCAATACGCCCGCTTGTCGAGCCCGCAATCGGCCCCAAAGCCCTTTCCTGTCGAATCGTCAATCGAATCGGAGCCGACATCATGAGACTGAGGCATGACTTGATGGGGTGCGCCAATCGTCTCAAGCAGACGACCACCGATTTTCAAACGATGTTGACCGAGATTCGCGAAGTTTGGAAAGATAGTCGAGCGGAGCGATTTGAACGAGAAGATATGCGCGATATCGATTCGACCGTTGCTGGATTGGTCGCGACGCTTCAGGATACTTGCGAGACGCTCCATGGAATTGATCGGGAACTGAAAGACGATGAAGTTGAGTAGTCTTTGCGAAGCGATGCAATTGCTGCTCGACCTGGGCAGAATATAGAATACTCGTAATCGAAAAATCATTCACAAAGTTTCTTATGTAGAGCTTGGCTATGCAGAACATTCTTTTCTCGACTCGGCGTCAACGGCAAGTTGTCCGGGGGCTTCAGCAACGCATTGCCTTGTGCCGCAGCAAAAATGCTGAGGCTTCGTCTTCAACAGAACAACGTTTGGAGGAGTTGGAGCACGAGTACCTCGAATTCGACAAGAAAACCAAACACGAAAATCGAACCGCGATGGTACACTCACTGACCGAGTGGGACTATTCAATCGAGAGCGTCTGGGCCGGAGCGGAAAAAACAGCTTTTCATTCTCTGCAAAAGGAATCGGCTCATCTGCAAGCTTTACAGAAAAAATACCAAACGTTGCAAGCCACAGCGACGTCCCAGCACAAATCGGGAAATGAGACGTTAGCCAAGGAATATGACATTGTCAAATTGCTGCCGGGAAAGCAACTTGAGAAGTCGAAACTCGAACTCCGCAATCAGCTTGCAAAGACGTCCGAGCTATACCAACGGACACAATTGGTCGTCGCACAGCGAGGGTTACGTATTCCTCAAGTTGCGCATGATATAAAGCCCGATGATACGGAGGTACAATCCGTGCGTCAGGGACATGAACAACTCGAAATTTTCCGTGCCGAGATGGGCAGTGCTTTCGATCGGATCAACAACCATTCGATTTCTCGTTTTGGTGCGGTGATCATCACGACAGGTGCTCTTGCTATTGGCGGCGCGTCGGCGTGGGTCGCTTATCAGTACTTCACCAAGTCGCCGATCATCACTGGCGGAGTTGGGCTTGGCGGACTCGTTCTCGGTGCAGTACTGCTCATGTTCTCATTGCGACCGGTTCTCGGAAAGGTGTTACGAACTCAATTCCCAATAATTCAGTCCGCTTGGGATAAGAGCCAAGCCGTTGCGGTGCGTGCGGCTAAGCGTGCGGAGGAGTTTTGCAAAGAAGAGCAGATTCGACTTCTGGAAGAGTTTAAAGCCAAGAAGAATAAGCTTGCTGCGGACTATCAAGAGACCATGACTCGGCTTCAAAATGAAGCCAACGATGCAGCTTCCAAAGTACGCGTTGAACAAAAGGCATTGCGAGCCAAGAGCGCCGTGCAACATACAACAGGTCTTCAAGAAAGTAATCGATCCTGGAAGCCGAAGATTGACGAACTGCGTAAACGGCATGAACAGGAACGCTTGGAGCGGGCCGCCCTTCATTGTCAGGCCGTCGAGCAACTCAAACTCGATCGTCGTCAGAGTTTGACCTATCTTCGACAAAGATTAATTCAAGGTGTTAGCGAGGCAGAGAAGTTTATCCAGGAATCATCCAAGGCATCGTCGATTGTTTTTCCAGATTGGAACGACGGATCGTGGAACCAGCGGACCTGGAAGAGGCAAAATAGGCTTGCAACAATTCCTGTTGGTGAGCTAAACGTGACCTTGGACCCCAATGCTCTTGATGAAACGCATAGGGAAATCGACCAGGTTGAACAACGAATGCCCCTTCATTTTCGACTTATTGAAGATGGTTACTTGTCGCTCCAGTCCAATCCAGAAACGCAAGCAATTGCGCATCAAGTACTGCGAAACGTACTTCTTCGAGCGTTGACCAGTATGCCAGCCGGCAATGTCCAGTTGACGATCATTGATCCCATCGACCTAGGGCGGGAATTCTCTTGGCTGATGCATTTGGCAGATACGGATCCCAAGATGGTCAACTACCGCGTTTGGACGCAGAGCACGCACATTACCGAACAGATGTCGCGCCTCGTACATCACACCGAAGATGTAATCCAGCAACTACTGCGGGACAAATATCGGGACATTCGCGAGTACAACTCAGACGCTGGTTCGATGGCGGAACCGCATCGCATTGTTATTTGGTCGCGGTTTCCGGCTGGGATCGATGATACGTCCTGGAAGTCACTTAGTTCGCTGTTGTCCTCCGGTGGACGATGCGGGGTCTCCGTGCTTCTCCTGGAAGATCCCAGTTTGCCGTGGCCAACGATGATTGATCGTGGCTTTCTGGATAACGGTGGCTTACGAATCAAGATCAATGAAGCAGACCGAAGTCTGAGCATGCTAGATTCGGTGCTCGGTAGTTTTCCCCTACAAGCGCATTTGCCACCGGACGAATTTCGACAAAGTGACCTTTTGCGAGTCATCGCCGAAGATGCTTCCAAGGCCGGACGGGTGGAAGTACCCTTCGAGACAATTGTGCCATCGAGTATGCAATTGTTTCAATCGTCGACTTCCGACGGACTCAATATCCCTGTCGGGCAAGCTGGGATTGGTCGCTCCCAGTTCATCAAATTAGGGTTGGGGACTTCGCAACATGTTCTCATCGCAGGCAAGACGGGTTCGGGCAAATCATCTTTGTTGCATACGATGATAACCAGCGCTGCCCTACGATATGGGCCGGATCAACTCCGAATGGTCTTATTGGATTTTAAGAAAGGGGTCGAATTCCAGGTTTACTCGGAATGCCGATTACCTCATGCCGATATCATCGGCATTGAAAGCCAACGCGAATTTGGTTTAAGTGCGCTAGAATATCTTGATCGCATCATGCAGAAACGGGGCGAAGCATTTCGTCATGCTGGAGTGCAAGACGTTCCGAGTTGGGTCCGCAAATTCCCCGAGACGCCTATGCCTCGAATTCTTGTGGTGATCGACGAGTTCCAGGAATTGTTTGTCGAAGATGATAAACTGGCGCAACAGGCATCCATGTTGCTTGATCGCGTTGTTCGCCAAGGCCGCTCATTTGGAATTCATGTCGTGCTCGCATCGCAAACTTTGGGAGGTGCTTATTCATTGCCACGAACGACATTGGCCCAAATGGCGGTGCGTATAGCGCTGCAATGTGAAGGCTCCGACGCCATGATTATCTTGAGTGAAGATAACTTGGCGGCCGAACGTTTGCGTCACGCTGGGCAAGCTATCTACAACGACGCGAGCGGTCGTGTTGAAGGCAACTCGCCTTTTCAAGTTGCGTATATTTCAAAAGAAGTTCAGGAAACCCGGTTTGCAGTGCTGCCGGATTGCAATCCATTTGTAGACGATCGCCTATGTAGTCTTGGTCGGCAAGTCGTCTTCGACGGACATCGACCCGCGACATGGGAGCCACAAGTCTGCGAACAGGCGCTCGCGTTAATGCCAGCACGAGATGCGACGGCCGTTGGAGCGGTCCTCGGCGATAGCGTCTCCATCGAACCAGCCGTTGCATTTTCCATTTCTCGTCAAGCCGGAAGGAATGTGCTCATCGTGGGCACCGAAGATCGAAATGCCGCTGACATCACTGCAGCAATCCTCTCCAGTGCGGTCTTTGCAACCCGATCGAAATTCGACAAGATACCGCAGATATTCGCGATCGATGGCAGTCGGCCTGACGACGAATTTGCAGCGCAGTTACCAAAACTCATTCGATTACTTAATCCAGAATCACCGATCGGAGACGTTCGAACGTCTGTCGATATTGTCAAGTTGGTCCACCAAGAGCTTGGAATTCGAACATCGGGAGCCGACACGAATCTTCCGCCGGTGTTTTTTGTTTTGTCGCAGTTGGCTCGTTTGCGCGATCTGAGGAAAAGCGACGAATTTGCGTTTGGCGGAACGGATGACGAAGAGCAGAAACCAGATGTAATGCTGCAGGAGATCTTACGCGATGGACCTAGCGTCGGGATTCATACGATAGCTTGGATCGATAACTGGAATAGCCTGTCCCGTTGGATCGCTCGCCAGTCGATGCACGATCTCGAAATTCGGATCTTGATGCAAATGAGTTCGAACGATTCCAACAATTTAATCGATTCGCCTATCGCCAATCGACTGGATGCCCACGTGCTGTTGGTTTACGACGAAGCCGCTGGTTCCATGCGGAAATTCCGCCCCTATCGCATGAGCGATCCCGCCGCGATCTCAAGTTGGGCGAGAGGGATCTAATCAATCGCGATCATTGTTGTCCAGCTCGGTTGTCCGTGGATTCTGCATTATTAAAGTCGGACTGAATGCTCCCTTAGCGAACGAGCAAAGAGCGCACTCGCAAATAGTGCAATCGACCGAATTTCGGCAAAACAATTTCTCTAGTGAGGGCATATGTGCCGTCACATTAACCTCGATATCCCGTTTGAAATCGGATGGTTTGCATCGAGCAAAATGTTGAATGCTATCTCTCCACTTTATGGCCAATTAAACGTCACGAGCGTTGGGAACGACAAAATCGTTCAACTTTGTCCTATCCGATTTCCGATATCGAAACAGTATAAGTGGGTTCTCGCGTACCCCAAGGCATGTTCCTGCTTCGCTGACAAGGAAGACGACTGATGTTCCAAGGCAAAAACGATAGCAAAGCAAAGAAGCAACGCATGCTGCAGATGGTCTTTGCTTTGTCCTACGCCGCTGGGATTACGGCTGCGCTAGAGTCGTACGCAGCCTACGATGACGGTTCTCAGGGACGCAATTTGCTACCACTTTCCGCGTTTACAAACTCGCTCGGACTCCGAGCAAAAGTGGATAAAGCGAACTGGTTACCAGTACCCGTGATGCCAGCATCATTTACGTATCCGAGTGAGGAGTCGTTCGAATCACCACCGAGCCTTGTGCCCGTTCCGAGGGACGAAACGGATTTGTTATATCCAGTAAAGGCACCAGGTAGGGATCAAGCGGCATTCGTTTCGTCGCCAACAGTCGAGGTTGCGGTCGAGCCTTCCGGTTCATGCGCTATACGGCCTTCGAAAGCCGATCAAAAATCGTCTGACGATAATTCCGCGACTTCCGCAACACTGGTTTCGGTCGATCAGGCGGACGACGGTGTATTGCCAGTTTCGGAGATATATCCAGAATTCAATACCCTAGGCCAAGACGAACTTTATCCTGATACTCCACCTAAAATAGTCGTAGCTGCAGCGACGTTACCGCAGGACATTGTCGACGAGAAATCAAGTACTCAGGGTTCAAAGGAACTAGCGCCTCTTAGGCCTGGCGTACCCATGCCGTCGCGCCCACCTAGTTTGGTTCGTACGACTTCAAAGGCGGTAGAAGCGTTGAGAGAGACCGACAAATCTCAGCAGAATGCGTTCGAGATTTTTCCTTATCCGAATCAATTCACCGAGAGTCGACCGACCACTGGATCAATCAGGGACTTGACCCCTCCGCAATTACGTACGAATCCTGAGCCCAGTCTATCCCCAGACCGCCTAAACCTCGACTTGAAATCACAAATCGAAAAGCAAACGGAAACCCCGCCGAATCGAAGCTATGAAAATCTGCCGACCAGCGAAGAGCAACCGCGCGTAAGGGAGCAGGCTCCCATTGAGTTTGAGCCCACGATTGAAGATCTCCGGAATACTGAAGATTCGAGGAGCACTGAAGATCCGCAGCACACTGAAGATCCGCGGAGCACGGAATATCAGCAGACTATTGAAGATCAGCAGATCACTGACGAGTTGTCCCCTAATGATGAATTGACACCTTCCGTCCAAGCTCGATTGAAGGACGAAATGTTGGAGGAGTTTGATTTTGCGAGCGTTGCGCCAAAGTCGCAACTTCGTGTTCTGCGGCACGCGACAGAATCAATAAGATTCACGAGTTCTGTGAAACAGTTTTTCGTTGAAGACGTAGGCATTTGTCGGGTCGTGTTAACTGCTCAAAATGAAATTTCGGTTATTGGGCGGTCTGTTGGAACGACCCGTATTGCGATCAAAGCGGATGGGAAAAACGGCGAAGAGGTCACGATCATCCAAGTACGTACGGCTCCAACATGGGATTTACCCATCGCGACTTCCAAAGACGATTTTGAGCAACTGAGCATTACCGTGCATGAAATGTTTCCAGATTCCAAAATAAATATTGTTCGCAGTAAAGATGATGCAATGATCGTAACGGGGATCGTTCCCGATGAATTGACAGCCATAAAGATCATGACCTTTATCCGCCGTGTATGTCTCGTGCCTATCAGGGACATGGTGATAGTTCAGCCGAATCGCAGATGATTTTTCCCATCTAGATTCAATGCCCCCGATATTACAGTCTGTTCCAATGCAGGGATTTTGAGGAACGCAAAATGAAAC
>JANMNK010000784.1:0-2179 GCA_031373875.1 Pirellulaceae bacterium
AAAGCAAAAGCAAGTGGTTATGGCAGGTCGCGGGTACGAAAGCCATTACGGGACGCGGCTCTATTTCGGACTCGGAACAGCTAAGGTCGCACGCGTAGTCGTTAAGTGGCCTACCGGGAAATGGGAACACTTCAAAGCCGATAGCAACCGCGTCATTCTCGTTGAGGGAACTGGCCGTCCAATCAGTCCATAAAAAAAGCTTCGTGGGATTCACGAAGCTTTGAAACTTAAATCAATTCTTAAGCTACTTGGTTTTGCCTTTGAATTTACTATCCAACGCAAAGTCGCCTTTGTTAGACCCTGGTTTGACGGTTAGAGTCAATTCCGAGGTGTCTGGGTTTTGGTAAGCAGCCGGCAATTCTGATTTTGGACCTGAGGTGCCCTTACGTGCTGCCTTACTGTCGTCCATTTTTTCATTTTCAGCCGAACCGCCACTCGTCATCTGCGATGTGTCGACACTAGGCTGATACCACAGAATACCTACTTTGTAATCGCCTGCCGCAGCCCCAGATACTCCCTCAGGACGCAGGTCGACTACCGAATAGTTGCCGTCCTTGTCGCAAGTACCTGATGCGGGCTTACCATCCGCAGCAACTGGTTTCAATGTAACGGTTGCGCCGACCAACGCCGCTCCGTCCATGGTTACTCTCCCAGTGACGGGATTCACCTTGTATGGAGGGCCACAGCCCACCGCCGCGAACGACAAAGACAAAAGGACAAACAGAGTTGGAGCTTTCATATGTTTCTTCAAATTAATGGGGCAGAAAGAGACGAAAAATCGAGGGCCGAACAATGTTCGGCCCTCACTAGAAATTTCAAACTCGCCAGGGATTATTCTTGGGTTACAGGGACTTCGGCTCCGTTCATCGAACCCATGGCACCCCATACACCCCAAAGACTTGGTCCAGTGTATGTTCGAGAGTTGCCAGGAACTGCCGGCATCGATGCTGATAAATTCCCGCAATCAATCGATTCCGAAATAAACCGAACTGCACCGTCACCCATTGCGGCGTTTACGCCACCGGTATGAAAGCTGCTCGGCGGTGGCATCGCATTGGATTCCGCGTTGTCGTTTGAACAGGTTGGACTGTTAGGCGGAGTGATCGTAAAGAATCCGGTGAAGGCATTGAGCGAATCACCCCAACGACGTCCCTTGCCCCATCCGCCATCGCCAGACGAATTCTGAAGGGAAGGACCGATGAGCGTGCCATTGGGCCCACGTCGAGATAAACATAGTGAGGGTGTGAAAGTTCCACCAACGGGTCCGATCGAATCCCTAACGGTTCCTTCCCGCAGTAAATCTTGTCCGGAAACACCATTCTGTCGGCCAATAATTAGCTCTGACAAAAGGATCGTGTTCGAAGAGCCGTCCTTCATGCCGAGGTTCGCCTGACCCCGATCGCCGTTGGAGTAGCATCCTCGCCACTCCCAATCACCTGAGTTCAAGTAAATGTCGCCTCGATTGCAAACATAGTTTGTCGCTCGAACTTCGTTAGGACTCAAATTGCCAGTATCCGAAGGGCATCGGAATGTGGAAATTCTTGCTGCATAAGGGCTCGGAATTGGTGCTGCTGTTGTTCCTCTTGCATTGAAATCCCAAGGTCGACCACCATCTAGCGTGAATGGGACGATTTGTTGATATACGGCATTTTGTTCAATGTAAGGGAGTGTCAAAGCAAGAAAACTAATTCGCTCGAAGGAATTTCCACCATTAAGAAGTCCTCTCCATATAGGATCATGCGATGCAGCGGGGAAACGCTTGTTAGCATCATGGAACAAGTGCTGTGCCAGCCCAATATTCTTCAGATTGTTGGAGCACTGCATTCGTCGTGCCGCCTCTCGGGCAGATTGGACTGCTGGCAAAAGCAATCCAACGAGAATTCCGATGATCGCGATGACCACCAGCAATTCTACAAGAGTAAAACCAAGTCGAACTTTTTTCATAAAATATAGGCCTTTCGAAGGGAGGAAGTAAGAAGATCAACCCTAAGAATGTACACAAAGAGAGAATTCGCTGCAATCCTTTTTTCTCAAGAAATAGTGAAAATTTCAATGATAATGGCGCCGTCAGTCTGCGGGGTGGCATGTGTGAGCAAGAGAAAGCCATCAGGCCCGGAGACCCGCCTGTCCTCCTCGTTCCCGTGCCATGAGCGTATCCGGTGTGATTGTCAAGACGGGA
>JANMNK010000792.1:0-4040 GCA_031373875.1 Pirellulaceae bacterium
AGAGCGATGGCCTCTTGTTGTGTGTCGATCGCCTTTTGAATTTGGCCGTTGGAGAAGTAGGCACGGCCAAGCGTGTCGACATAGGCTGCGATTCCTGGGCTCAGTTTGCATGCCTTGGTCGCAAAGGCCACGGCTTCGGCAGTATTTCCGTTCGTGCTGGCGTTTAGCCAAGCGCTCTCGTTGAGGAATTTGGCCAGTTCGCCTTGTACGGAAGCCGAGTCGCGTGGTCCGCCTTGGACGGCGGCTAACTCTGCAGCTTGAATTTGTTCCCGATATCGACTGAGAACTTTGGAAATATTTTGTTGCGTAAAAGTTTTCCAAGATTCGTCGCCTTCGACGCGGGACATGGCAATGAGGAAGTCGACATTTTCTTCATACAACGCAAATGCTTTCTTGAGTTCCTCACGAGCTACGGCACTGTTTCCTTTGGCGTTTTCGCTTTGGCCTCGGAAATAGTGATACCGTGCTACAACATTCTCTATTATCTTGCCATCGTACGTGCCCGGAAAGTCATTGGAAATTTGTTTTGCGAACATGGGTTCATTTTCGATCCGATCGACCAAAGGTTTCCAAGCCTCTGCTGCTTGCTCATACTTTTCGCCATCGCCGAGCATTTCCGAGAGAACTTCTAGGCACACCATCGTGATACGCGAAGTGAGGTCGGCATCTTCGAGACTTGCAAATAACTCACGTTCGGCCCAGTCAAATTGACCGCGTTGGGACAAATCGACACCGACGTTTAATCGTTCAATTTGAGTTGGAGGCCCCTGAAATCGTTTTCGCTCAAAAACTTTTTGTGCGGTTTCTTGCGCTTTTGCGTCCCTCGATCTCTTTTGAAAACTTTCGGCCAGCAGGTAACCAAGCTGTGGTTCTTCGGCGAAACGAGTTTGTAACTTTTGGTTCATCTGCGCAATATGTTCCACCAATTCTGGCAGACCGTTTTCGATCGCCCATTGGCAAGCGTCGGCCAATCGAAAAGTTTCCGCATCGATCAATTCCAACATGGAGCTTGCCAATTCGATCGCTTCGGAGCGATGGCCTGCGGCGGCCAATTGTTGGCAAAGCCACTCGTAGAAATCGATCATGACATGGCGACGTGTCTCGCGCGAGTTTTCCTTTAACAACTGGTGCTCTCGTTTAGCGCGATCGCGCCACCAATCGACATCGAACTTCCCGGCTTCGGCATCGGAAATGAATTGACGAACCCATAACGACGGCTCCCGCTGGCTGTCGCCGAGGAATTCCAAAACAAGTTGCCGCTGCGATTTCGCTTTGTCTTGAGGAGTCTCCGAAACGATTCGCATGACTCGCATCGAAGCGATTCGACTGAGTTGGCCACTCACTTCGTAGCGTACGATTCGGCAGAGGGCTTGCAATCCTTCACCGTCTCTTAAGAGTGCAAGCCGCTCGAGTCGCGAGGCGCGGTCGGTCGAGTCGGCTGAGCCATAGCCGTCGAGTACTTGTTGAACTTGAAATGAATCGTCCTGCCAAACCCAATTTTGCGGGATACTTTGCTGGACAAATAGGGCCGCAGTAGCGATTTGCGGATCGGAACTCAATGAAGCAATCTGCAATTGATCCATGGCTAGAATGCCGATTTGCATCAGCTCGGATTCAGCTTGCTTGCGTGCAGCATAGCTTTCCGAACCGAGCTGCTGAATTAACGCTGCAATACGAAATTCCAGCGACTGGTTTTTGTCGTACTTCGTCGCGGATGAGTTTGCCGAAGAATCTTGAGCGGCAAAAACAGACTGTTCAATTCCAACAATAACGATGGCGACAACAACAAGCGATTGCATTCCACGTTGAATCGATTTCATCACTATTGCTGCTCACCTTTGCAAAGGAGTCACGTTTTTCCAATTAGCGCCGACGCCGACGATCACTGTCATTAAGGCGTTCTTCAAGTTGCCTTAGGCGGAGTTGGGTTTCTGCCAATTCGCGTTGAACTCGAACCAGTTCATTCTGCAAATCGCGAACGTATTCCGGACTCGCACCGAATTGTCCACCAATAAGGCTATCTTGGGAGAAGTTCATTCTCGTACTGGCTGAGGAGCCCAACGGAACCATGACGCTAATCAGTTCACGCTGTCGATAAAATGCTAGCCGCAATAATTGACCGGGGCGTTCGGCAGCGATCATTTCTTGAAGCTCCTGCGACGACTGGATCAATTGCCCATTGGCTTCGATGACGCAGTCTCCAACCAATAAACCAGCTCGGTGTGCAGGCGAACCCGGCGTAACCGACGTCACTGCTGCACCGCGGAAAACGGGGACGCGATGTTCTCTTCGAAATTCAGCACTGAGATTGGAAATCGAAATGCCCAGATAGGGTGAGCTGTTTTCGTCTAAACCAGAGTTGCCGTTTGGAAATAATGTACTGTCCGGAAAGGAAGGGTCCGTGGGTGCGATGCGCGCTGCGATGGACCGATCCATCATCACGACAACCATCTCCATGTTTCGACCTGCGCGATTGATCAAGATTCGGGTCGCTTGATTGACTGGCTGGGTACTGATTTGCGTCGCGAGGTCATCTAAGTTGCGAATGGCATTGCCGCCAACGGCCAAGATCCTATCGCCAACTTGAAATCCGGCTTTCCAAGCAGGGGAGTCTTTCGCCACTTCCACGACTCGCAATCCCATCCCACCCCCGATAGCTTGCTCGGCCACTAAGCCTAAATAGCCTCCTGCCGATTGATCGATTTCTACATCGGCTTCAGAAGGCAATTCAATAGGACCGCTAATCACATCGGGATTGGCTCTCGGCGCTATTGCAGGCCCAAGTTCTAGTTTGGATGAATCAGTCGTTGATTCGGCGGGAAGCAAAAATGGATTGGCCGATTCCGGGTTCTCGGTTCGCTTTGGCGAAGGGAGCGTTTCGCCTTCGGATGGAATGAGGGTTTGAGGATTCTCTTGGGGCGACGCTGGTGTAGGTGCTGGTGCGGGTGCAGGTGGTTGAGTTTCACCTAACTGTTGGAATTTGTCTTGAAGCGATTTTAAAAATTCTTGGGCAAGCGTTTGTTGGGTCAGAAACGCACTTGCAAAAAACGATAACCCACATGATGCAACAATCGTACGCCACTTCTTAACCAACATCGCATGCATTCCTTTATTACGACCATCAGACCAAAGCGATCGGACCCAACCGAAAAAACCAAACCGATTCTGTCAAAGTTCATCGCGCGAGCTTCGCGGTACTACAGTAAAATGACGACGTGGTAAAATGACGGATCATGTTCACGGTTGAAGCACCGATTGTTATTGTACGACAATTATCTCCTAAAAAGAAAGTTCGGTACAAACGCTTTATGCTCGGCAATTACCCAATCGATCGAATCAGCCCAAACGAACACGCTGCATTTCAGCAATGGATTCGGGGCGGCAACGACTGGTTTTCAACCTCCAATACTAGCAAAGTTAGCGAGTCGATTGGCCAGTACAGTTTTAATGGGAACTTGGCGGGGTCGGAAATTCCACAAATCGACGAGCCAAACGAAGACTGTGTGGGATTAGTTTGCCGGGACGGAGAACTATGGCAAGCTGGAGCTTTCTGCACGTTTCACACCGGAAAATTTGCGGTTTTGTCCGTTCGTATCGAGGCCGGGAGGGATCAAGCGGCGATTGAGATTATCGAAGCTATGGTCGACTTGGCCCGAACGCGTCAAGTCGAACTGCTGCAGTTCATTCTGAATGAGGAAGAAACGGACGATACAGCTACGACCGCACGCGTGAGGAGTTGCCTGGGCCAAGCAGGATTGAAACCCTTAACGCAGCTTTGGAGAATGAACTTGGACTTCATGATTGTTGGTCTTAAGAAATCGGTTGCCTTAGTTGAACTTTCAGACAAAACATCGAACATTGGCGAGGTCGTCTTTCGATCAGCGGCTCGCGATGAACTTGCAACGTTGTCGACATTGACGGAGAAAACGTATCGAGGAACGTTGGATTGTTCCGAGTTAGACGGCATTCGTTCCACTGAGGAGACATTGATCGGTTATCGGGACGCTTCGCAAAGCCAGCAGCGGGATTGGTGGATTGCG
>JANMNK010000853.1:0-4701 GCA_031373875.1 Pirellulaceae bacterium
GCGGGCGTCGTTGAGCGTGCGTTGCAACTGATGAAGTCAGAATTTGAGACGAATACCTGGCAGGCTTGCTGGGAGACAGTTGTCGGCGATCGTAAGCCTTCGGAGGTTGCTGAAGAACTAGGGATGACAGTTAATTCGGTACACATTGCGCGTTCGCGTGTGCTAAGGCGACTTCGTAGCGAATTAGTTGGGTTGCTGGATTAATTTCGAAAAAATCTCTATTTCTCTGACAGCATATGTTGGATTGTGCATAGATCATCAATGACGCGATTTTTCGCGAGACATTAATTCATTCGAAATCCGCGAAAGTAATTGAGCATTTCTTCTGTAGCAAAACTCCAGAGAGACCGCCCACCAACACCGACCCAGAAACACCAGTCTCCAACGGCCTTTTTTAGCCGAGAAAACTGTTTCAATACGCACCCGCCTCGGCAGTTTTTCGTTGGCAGAGTGCCCAGAAAATATTCTACATATTGTGCACGATGTTTTTTTCAGGAAACCGTCGATGACGCTCAGTCGTATCGAGACCGAACACTTGAGGAATTTCACGCTTGGCATATTGAGCGATGAAGAATCGGCGTTGATCGAACGCTGGTTGCAAGCCGAAGAAACCGACGTCGCGTGGGACAGTCTCGGCGATGTCCGCGACGAGCTCATCTTAACACTGAGAGATGCGAAGACAATTGAGATCTCGCCCGAAGTAGGGCAACTCATTACGGTGTTGCGTGAACTGCGTCCTGCTCCAGAACCCTATGCAGAGACAACAGTCACCGCGCTTCTCGATCCACCCTTAGATGGCGAGGAGATCGGTCGTGTCGGCAAGTATAAAGTTATCCAAGTCGTTGGTCATGGAGGAATGGGCGTCGTTTTTCAGGCTTACGACACCGTTCTCCAGAGGACCGTCGCGCTCAAGTTCCTGTTGGACTCGCGTTTAATTCATGCAAGTCATGTCACGCGACTGGCCCGTGAGGCAACGGCTTTGGCACATCTTTCTCACCCCGGCATCGTTTCGATTTACGAAGTGGGCCAACATCGGGGCCGAATGTATTTGGCGCTAGAGTATCTTCCGGGCGGAACGCTTGCGAATCGTTTGAGCAATCACAACGTCTCGATTCGCGAGTCGGCTCAACTGGCGCAAAGACTTGCTAGAGCGGTTCATTTTGCGCATATCAATGGTCTGGTGCATCGAGACCTCAAACCCAGCAATATTCTATTTGGCTCATCGGATTTAGAATCAGCCAAGATCGCAGATTTTGGATTGGCACGTCGCTTTGACGAAATAGGTTTAACCGAGACAGGTGCTTTACTCGGTACGCCGGGGTATCTGGCACCGGAATTGATTGATCAGAACAACATTATCGCCAAGCCAACGGGCGATGTCTATTCACTTGGAGCGATCCTCTATGAGTTAATAACAGGACGGACTCCATTCCAAGGTCAAACAGTTTTCGACATTCTCAACGAGACTCGCAAAGGTCCCCCAGAGGCACCATCGCGTGTTAAGAAAGGTCTGCCGTCAGACTTGGAAACCATCGTTCTAAAATGTCTGCAAACTTCGCCTTTGGCGCGCTATCAAACCGCAGAGGAATTGGCCGATGACATCGACAGGTTTTTCTCGGGTCATCCAATCAAGGCCAAACCAACGGGTATAGCCGAACGGCTTCGTTTATGGGCAAAACGAGATCCGGCAGCGACTGCTCTCGTTATCGTGTCGCTGATCTCCGTTCTCGTGTTGTCTATCATGCAATTCCGAACGCAGAGAGCCCTGCACTTGGTGCAACAAAAAGAGATAGAAGCGAATATAGCTCGTGAAAGGGCTGACAAGAATTATTCAGATGCTCGGAATGCGATTCAACAAATGCTATCACGCACCAAGGAACGCGGTTCCTCGGAAATCCCCAAGCTGCGTGAGTTGCAACGGAAATTGCAAAATGACGCTTTGGATTTTTACAGCGGCATTGCCAAGCAACCTGCTGCTAACTCGATCGTCAAACGTGACATCATATTGGCCACCTACGAAGCTGCTGCGATTCACGCTCAGCTAAACGAGAATGACACGGCCAAAGAAATGTTCGAGAAGACCATTCAATTGCGAGATCAGTTTTGCTCCGAGGTGCCGGGCGACATCGAGATCCTTCGACTGAAAATCGACGCGATGAGTGGAATAACCACGGTTTCAATAGACCGAACGCGGGAAATATTGGAAGAAGCGATTCAGTTAGGAGACGATTTGTTGGCTGTCTTCCCAGAAGATCCTCGATTGTATAGCTCACTTGCCGTTGCCTGGAACAATCTCGCGCACTTCCACTATCGTGGTCGCGATTTCACAAAGGCAGCGGACCTTTTCAGGCGTGCGATCGAGCTGCGTGAACAGCATTTGCAACGAGAGCCGAATAATCGCAAAGCGTTAACCGCACTCGCTTCGACTTGTTCGAATCTTCAGCAGACTCTGTCGATCCTTGGTCAAGAGGGCAGTAGTGACTATGCCGAAAGAGCAGCAGACATCCTGGAGAAGCTTTTCGCGGACAATCCAAGTGATTTTTTTATCGCGTGTCGTTTAGCAAACCAACGAACGAACTACTCCTACGCCTTGGCAAATAGCGGCCAAGAGGAACTTGCGATCCAAAAATTAACCCAAAGCATTGAGACCTTGGAAGCGATGATTGCAAAGGATCCATCAGACTCCGATCTAATTTTTTCGTTATACAACGCGCACGGCGCAAAAGCAGAAATTTGCGAAGCGTTCTTAAAATTTGATGCTTCAATTACGAGTTGGCAAAGAGTACTGGACCTGATTCCGAAGAGCCAAGAATTTGATCGGCGAATTGGCTTAGTCCGCGTCTTAGTCAATAGTGAACGAACTAGCGATGCTTTAGCCGAAATCGAAAAGCTCATTGAATCGAATCGAAGAGAGCCGTCCGCAAATCAACTTATTAAGATCGCCACGTACTTGGCCAAGTGCGGGCAAGCAGATCGAGCGATTGAACATGTTCGGGACGCAAAAAGTATCTCTACCGCTGCTGAGTGGCCGGAACTAGCGAGTCAGATAGCAGGTAACCCAAAACTGGACTTACTAAAGTCACATGCTCAATGGAAGGAATTAATTGGGCCCGACTTAACGAATGGAAGCGATGATTAGTTTTTTATTTGCTGCATATTACAAGTCGTTAGCTTGCTTTGCACGCAGCAACCTACCCATCAAGGAAATCAGAAATGTTCAAACGAATGCTTGCCATGACTCGGTCGAATCGAACAGCAAAAGATCTACGCGCTCGCACAACCCGTCGCCGAATGCGGTTCGAGCAATTGGAAGGTCGGCAACTGATGGCAGTGTACAATTGGACCTTGGGTGCCGATGGTGATTTTAACAACGCATCAGCGTGGACCGGTCCGAATAATGTGCATGTCGTACCTGGTCCCGCAGACGACGCCAACATCCCAGGAAATATTATCGTGACATCGTCGTCGAATAATTCGGTAAACCGAGTTGGCGGCGGGCAGCTCAGGATTGCTGCTGGGACCTTTTCGACAGCAAACAGCCTTAACAATTCGGGCATCAACGGATTAACTATCGACCTAGGCGCAACGCTACAAGTTACCGGCGGCACCTTTTATGTGGTCGGCTCCGAGATAAGTGGAACGATAGATGTTTCAGTCCTTGCTACTCTCCGGTTCTTGCGGGGCGTCAACGACTTGAATGCCGGTGCAAACCTCACAGGGGACGGTCAGTTTCATGTCGCGGGTGACGTATACGGTGGGCCAACGCTGAACTTGGAAACCGACATCGTTGCACCGTCGAATTTCTTGTTGGAAAACGGCAATTTGACGGGCCCGGAGGACTTGATCATCACCGAGGAGTTCGACTGGGATGGCGGGACGATGTTAGGAACTGGTAAAACCATTCTGCAACCTGGTTCTACGTTAAATATAGGTGGTGCCGGCGTTTCTCTAAGTGGACGAACACTCGAAAATGCTGGCCTAGTAGATTTTTCTGGGACCGGTCATTTTGAAATACGGAGTGGTGCAACTTTAAATAATCTTGCGGGAGGCGTGATCGACATCCAAGTGGACCGCGACCTGAGTACCAATTTTGGTGACAGTCTTGGAGGATTCGTCAACAATGCCGGTTTAATCAAGAAGACGGGTGGTTCGGGAACAGGTATTTCGGGCATCCTATCAACGCTGAACAACTCCGGAACAATCGACGTCCAAGTCGGAAACATGACTATTTTCCGCGGAAGTCAAAACGGTGCTACTTTGCAAACTGCGGCGCTTTCAAAACTCAATCTTGGTGGTAACTCCAATTTTAACATCGAATTTATTGGAACCTCCAATATGGTAGGAACCGGAATGGTCGTTCTGGCGCCCAGCAATATAACGACGAACGCAGCGGGAGCGACCGTCAACGTAAACGCGTCCACTCAGCTTTTCTGGACCAATAGCCAAATGATAATTCCCATTGGGGCAATCTTGGTGATGAATGGAATTGTTCGCCTGAATAATACGAACGACGTAACGCTGCAGGGTGGTGGAACGCTTCGTACAGTGGGCGAGTTTGTCCAGGAAGGAACGGCGAATTTACGCATGGAGGGAGATGTGGCTACTGAGACCGTTCCCACTGCCGTCGATATTCCACTGGGTAGTTTTTACACAATAAAGTCCGATGCGGATATCATTTTGGGCTCATCCGCCGGTGGTGTG
>JANMNK010000892.1:0-1574 GCA_031373875.1 Pirellulaceae bacterium
GGGAGTTGGCCATGGAAAACCAGATGGAGACCGGATCCCTTTCGTTTGGAAATCCGCCGATGGGAGCGGCATTCACAACACTTTCAAATACGACCGTGCGAGCGAGACTTGGACGTGGGAAATCGATAACGTTGACAAGTCAGAGAAGGCATCACCTTTTGCGCGATTGACATTGAAACGAAATGTGAAACGATAATAGGCCTACACTCAACAGAATTACCGGGAAAGTGCGGACGAACGACTTTATGGCCCATTGCGTCAATAGTATGTAGGGGTAGCTGGGGTAGAAGTTGGCAGGTTTTTTTTCGGGGATACTTTTCTTATTGTGATCCGAACTATTGGACGCTGTATTGGTGCAGCGCGGGGATGACGATGAGGGAGAGAATCGGGGGAAGGCTAGGCCTTGAGGGATATGTTGAGCAACTCGGTCGGCGAGCGATCCGTTCCGAAAGTTCGTCGTCTTTGTTGGAAGTTTGACGCCGCGAGACACTACGACATTTCACACTTCGCAATTGTGAATTAAGACTTCAAACGGTTTCCACGGCGAACAGGGCGAACTTGTGTGTTTTGAACACCGTCTCTAGATAATTTTGGTCGGTTGCAGCGTTCAGGAAGCTATGTTTCTGCGTTTTCGTATCAAAAAATCAACACATCGTCTTGAATTTACCAAGGTCGAGTGCGAGAATTTTCATAGTCGTTGTCCTTTGGGTTTGGGGTTGGAAATTTTGTGACTGACAGGTCTCACTGTCTTGATCACGGGTCCGAGTCGCCAGATTGTATTCAAATGGCTCCCACCCCAAACCCAGGACTTACATGGATTCTTTCGGCGCCGCTGTAGGAGGCTCGATTGGTCAACGAAGCCGACAATCCTTATGAACCACCCGCAGCATCGTCGCCAAAAACTGCTCCGTCGAGATTGATTGCTTTGCGTGATATCAATTGGATGCGAGCGATTTTTTTCGTCCACGTTTTTGCAATAATCGCCGGCGCATTTGTTGTTAGTAGCGAAACGCTCTTGTCAAACCATCTCCTCGAATTGCTAATCGCGCTCCCACTGGTATTCACGATTATTGTTTTTCCGATTTTGATGCTCATTGCCGCAATCGTCTCGCCCCGGCAAACGGCGATTGTACGTGGACTCGCCGTCGTAGGCGACTTTGCACTTTCCGCAATTCAACTGTTTGTTTGGTTGCCAACGATGCAATGAGAACGATTGCCATCCCGACCGTTGACGGATAAACTCGTAGCGCGACGTCGGTCACTTCGATCGCATGAATTAGCCATGCAATACCGACGAACCAAAAAATGGACCGAAGTTGCGAGTCAGGTCTTTTTTCCATGGTAGCCCAATCCCTCGCAACATCGGTCATTTTAAACGTTACGGCCAGAGACGAGTGCCAATGGATGCCGTTGAACTTCAACGCAAGATTGATCTTGCATTCCGAAATGTTGTGCGGCCTGCCACATTCACAACATGCCACTGCGATGAATGCTCGGCTTTTGACAAACTGCTCCAGACGCTAGATCACTCGACGCTTGAGGCAACTGACATTGGAACGTCGCTTTGCCTCTTG
>JANMNK010000898.1:0-4918 GCA_031373875.1 Pirellulaceae bacterium
CGGGCATCGGCGATATTGACACATCGCTTGAACGCACACTTTTCGAGTCTGTATAATAGTACCGAGAAATGCGGTCGGCGGCTGTTTTGGCCAGCCAGCTTGGTTCCAAACATCATCTTCCCACTGCAAAAAACACGGCGAAATATATGCGATTTGACCATCAGAAGAGGATTTCAATGAGTTTTCGACTAACCATACTGTGTGCGGCGATCAGCATTTTGAACCTCAACTGTGCGGCTTTTGCAGATCAGAAAGTCGTTTTGGGAGACCCATCGCTCACCTCAGGAATTCCCGGCAAGGGGCCTTTGACTGTCGAACAAATCAAGAACTGGCTCGCGGTACCAGAAAATCATCTTATTCTTGATGTCGAACTTCCTCTGGGTTTAAAAGCCGGCGCGGCGAACATTTTTATTCCAAAAGACAATCCGATGACACGAGCCAAAATCGAATTGGGTCGTCAATTGTATTTTGATGCCCGATTATCGAAAGGCAACGAAGTGAGCTGCGCCGATTGCCACTCTCCGGAAAGCGGATATGCCAAGGACACGCAATTTGGAGTTGGTGTCGCCGGTCAGACAGGGGACAGGAATTCGCCGGTTGCTTTCAATCGCATTCTCAGCGAAAAACAGTTCTGGGACGGTCGCGCTGCCACGCTGGAAGAGCAAGCTGTTGGCCCGATTCAAAACCCAATAGAGATGGCCAACACACACGCCAATGCTGTCGCAACGGTCGCTGCCATTCCTGGATATAAATTGCAATTCGAAAAGATTTTTGGCCGCGCACCGAACATCGACGATATCGGTAGAGCCATCGCAACTTTCGAAAGAGCTATTGTCACGGGTCCGTCTCCTTATGATTGGTATGAACCGCTACGTCGCTTCGAAGAAAACTTTGCCGCAGAGATTGAGGACCTCGAGTCTTTCAAAACTGACGAGCCCGAAGAGTTTGCAGAATACGAGAAGTTAAAAGCTGCCGCTGCACAATCTCCGATGAGTGAATCCGCCAAGCGTGGTCGAGCGTTATTCTTCAGTGAAAAGTCCAACTGTACAGCTTGCCATGTTGGAGTGAATTTCGCTGACGAAAAATACTACAATCTCGGTGTAGGTTTGAATGCTGCCAAGCCCGATATTGGACGATCTAAATTGACCAACGCAGATGTCGATAAAGGTGCCTTCAAAACCCCGACGCTTCGCAACATCACGCAAACGGCTCCCTACATGCATGACGGCAGCCAAAAGACTTTGGAAGCGGTTGTCGAATGGTATGCAAAGGGCGGCCACCCGAACAGTACGTTAAGCGACAAAGTAAAGAAACTTGATCTGACGGCTCAGGACAAGGCTGACTTGGTCGCGTTCATGCAATCGCTGACAGGGCCGCTTCCCAAAGTTGAACGAAAGCGACTGCCATAACTCATTCTTTCACTTTGAAGCTGTTCGCCAAAACTAGTTGCTTACGGTCGCAAAGCATTTATCGCGTTTTGCGGCAGAAAGCGTAGATGGCAGGCGCCAGGCACCACTGAAGTGCGGACGTTGTCGCAACACGAACCACTTCTTCATATCGATGCTCCGCATATTTACTGCGCAAGTATTGTTTGGTTACCCAGCGTCGATCGGAAAAATGGTGAGACAACATTTCATCAAGTTCGCGGGTGGAAAAGCCTGCGTGTGCTCCCAGCTCATTGCGAAATTTGCCGGACAAGCGTGCCGTCCAATCCTGCACATTTTCGCGTAGCTTACTCTTCAACGAAGGCGACCAATCGCGCTGTCTGTGTGCTCCAGGCGCACTTACAATGCGGTGCCGGTTGGGCGTTCCGATAAACAGCCATCCATTCGGCCTGAGTACACGTGCCAGCTCCCGCAAACTTTCTGCGGGGTTGCCCACATGCTCGATCACATGATGGTAAAAGACCGCGTCAAAAGCGTTCTCGTCAAACGGAGTCGACTCGACCGAGGCTTGCTGGAATCGAAGTTTTGGCATTGTCGAGAATGACGGATCCGGAGCGTGATCGACATCGATCGCATCCACCTCAGCTTCGAAAAACTCCGATATGTAAGCAGCTTCGTGCCCTGCTCCACAACCGGCAACAAGTACGCGTTTCGGTAGCGGGTATTTCTTGCCAATAAGTTCAATTAGTTCATTACAAAAGAATTTTGCAGCCGCATGGGTTTGCACATCGAACGCGACGTCAACAGATTGATCGGACATTGCTCAGCCTGAACTAGTAGGTGGAATACGAAAACGATTTCAACTACCGAACTCTAGGTCATAAAACGAGCAAATCAAATTCGTGCAATCAAAGTTCCTATAACCGGTTCAAACGGACGTAAGCTCAGTGGGCCGTCAAACAACGTTTCCGGAAATGAGATTTCTGAAATCGTCACCTCGGTAGTATGCTTTTCCAAGAAACATATCCATTGCCAAACACCGATCGTCGTTTTCTTCCAATCACGCAGATTGAGAACACGCTATCCCACACTTGTTCGGAACAATTTTATAAGTTGATTCGTAGCACTCGGTATTTCTGGCTACAGGCGATCAACTCTGTCACGATCATGCGAGTTATTGTCCGACAGGACATCGGGAGCTCCCAAGAGATACCAGTCATCGCCGTGGCTATCGAAAAATGAATCGACCGCTGCGTCATCGATTAATGAAGCCCTGAATCGAGCATTTGGGATCCTGCTGTTTTTCCATTTTTGCATTACATCTCGGAAGAAGTCATCGGTAAGCTGGTTGGCAATGTTGCCGCCGAACATAACATCATTGCCTTGAGAGTCGTTCAGCGTATCAGCGCCGAGACCGCCAATGATAAGGTCGGCTCCGTTGCCACCGAACATTCGGTCATTTCCTTCTCCGCCGAATATCAAATTGGAGCCAGCCGCACCGCGAATTTCGTCGTTTCCGGTACCGCCATGTAATAGGGTGGGCATATCAATCGTCGATAGATCAATCTTGTCGTTACCACTGCGTCCCCAAGCACGTATCTCGCGCACTCGATTCATCGGCAGATCATCACGGACAACCGTTCCGTTGATTTTCACTTTGAGTTTGTTACCCGACCGAGTTGTGACAATGTCGTCATTGCCGTTCGTTCCACCGATTCTCACGATACCATCAGAATCGATAGTAACACTTACATCTTCGACCGCTTTTACAATGCTCAGAACAACAGTGGCCTCATCGGTCAGTGCTCCCGGCGCACCGTCGGAATCGGTAACCGTGTACTTGAAACTGTCGGTCCCAATCCCTTCACGACCCGCACCCGGTCGATACACAAGGTTCTTTGCTCCCATAAAACGATCGCCGACCTTAACAATCACTCCGCTCTGTGTCTGTAACTGTCCGAAAAGCGGCAGCGTCGTTACAGTAAGCTTGAGGTTGTCAGTTTGCGTTTCGATATCAGCCCCCGAAAGCCTGACACGGACCTTGCCATCTTCGGTGACGACTACGTTCAAGTCATCGGCAATCGGGGCGTCGTTTACTGGGGTTACCGTGACAGCGACCGTACCGCGAGCACTAAGCGGTTTCACTCTGCCGCTGGTCGTACCGTTATCCTCGACGACGTATGTGATCGTATCGCTACCGAAATAATTGGCAACTGGTCGATAACGCAGCGTGCCATTGCTGTTGATAGAAACACTACCGTGTAACGCTTCGGCTCGTTTGACCCTTAGCGTTTGCCCACTTTCATTAGCAGGCCCCTGGGTGTCATTGGCTCGGACATCAATGTCGACCGAGCCATCTTCGAGCACTGTGGCCACATCAGGATTGGCGGTAGGAGCATCGTTGACTTCGATGACTTCGATGTTAACTCGCCCCGTCGACGTTGTGTAACCGTCGCTGATCGTGTAATCGAAACCGGCCGTACCGTTAAAATCAGGTGTCGGAATAAACTTCACTCGGCCGTTTGAAAGTGTGACGGAGCCATTGGTGGCATTTCCCACGTCCGCCACGACAAGCCTATCACCGTCTAAATCCGTGTCATTCTCTGTCAAACGGTTGCTGTTAATCCTCCACGAGTTGTCTTCGTCTATCGTGACATGTTCATTGTTTGCCACGGGAGCACGATTTCGGACGGGGCCTCCGATATCGACAATGACCCCGTTAGCGGCCAGATCATCGTCGCCCCGCTGGCCGTCCACCATGCGTAGTACAATCGTGCCGCCCACGATTTCCATGCCTGTGCCTGCCGGATGATCACTGGAGTTCCCTTGTCCCAACATGTAGCTGTACCAGTGAGCCGACGTGTTACCGGGAGTCGCACCAAATTTGTAGTAGTCGCGAATTTGATCGACGTCGATTCCAGAAATGGAGACACTCGCGGAACTACCCGAATCAATGCCGCTCAGGGTGAAATCGAGAAAGCCGAAAGGAAAATCCAAACCACTAGGGGGCGCAACGCCGGCAGTCGATTCGATCGAGGCAGTGAGACTGCTGCCAAGCGGAGAAGTGACAAGCACCACTTGGCCGCTTGGCAATTGGATCGGAACGACATTCGACACTGTGGCGCTACTGACGACCTCGGAACATAGCGAAAATTCCGACGTATTACCAAGTGGATCAGTAGCCGTGGCCGAGATGAACTCGCCAGTCGGAATGAGCATCGGGAAGTTCGCTACAAAACTTGCAACTCCGGTACTGTCGGTTGTTGTTGTAATGAAGCCTAAATACTCTTGTCCTTCGCCATGGCCTGAGGTGTCCTTTGAAACGCTTGAGAAGAACTCAATTCGGAACTGAGTACTTGGAGCACTTTGCAACTTGCCACCCACGACGGTTTGTGTATCCGTTTGCAGCGAGGTGGCAATCTCCGGGAAATTCTGCAAGTTGTTGGGTCCGCTGTCCGCGTCGGTCGAGTCGTTTGGCGTAACGCGGTTAGATGGATCGCCGAGGGCGTTCAGATCAATGCCAATCTCACCGT
>JANMNK010000927.1:0-4764 GCA_031373875.1 Pirellulaceae bacterium
GCTTTACGATGCAAAACGCGTTTGAGCTGGATGATTGGTTTGGCGAAAGTTCCGCACCGGCTTGGGATGTCAAAACGAAAGGCGATGGGCCTGCGGGCGAATTACCTTTGACAGACGAAATGCTGACCAATTGGCCAAGCGGTGATCTTTTTGGATTAACGCAAAACGCCGGTATGGGCTGGAGCCTGCAACAAATGCTTGGCCCTCAATTCCTCCTCCTCAGCACGCAAGGCGGCATACGAGCCGACAATGGCAAACCGATTGCGTTGGGATATCACACGGGACATTGGGAAGTTGGATTGCTGGTTCGTGCTGCGGCGGAATGGCTGTTTGAAAAAGGCGGGG
Organism: Pirellulaceae bacterium; assembly: GCA_031373875.1. Lineage (GTDB taxonomy): Bacteria > Planctomycetota > Planctomycetia > Pirellulales > Pirellulaceae > JANMGV01. Next base: position 346 of record JANMNK010000927.1, read on the forward strand.
TGCCCTTTGCGGCTTTTGTGAGTGACCCATGCGATGGCCGAACACAAGGCACCGTGGGCATGTTCGATTCCTTGCCGTATCGGAACGATGCGGCGATTGTTTTTCGGCGACTCATTCGTTCGCTTCCCACGCGGCGTGGTGTGCTCGGAATAGCGACATGCGACAAAGGCTTGCCGGCGATGATGATGGCGTTGGCCGGTTCGCATGATTTGCCTTCGGTGATTGTGCCAGGCGGTGTAACTTTACCCGCTCGCGACGCCGAGGACTTGGGCAAAGTCCAAACGATTGGCGCGCGATACTCTCACGGTGAGATTTCCTTGCGCGACGCGGCCGAAGCAGGTTGTCGAGCTTGTGGATCTTCTGGAGGCGGATGTCAATTCCTTGGGACGGCCGCTACCAGTCAAGTCGTCGCAGAAGCGATGGGTCTCACGGTCCCACACGCCGCTCTCGCTCCCAGCGGGCAGCCTATCTGGCTGGAGATGGCGCGGGCTAGCGCGCGGGCGCTCTGGGATTTGTCCGAAGCCAAAATGACGCTTCATGACATTCTAACCGAAGACTCCATTCACAATGCATTGGCGGTCCACGCTGCATGCGGCGGCTCGACCAATCTCTTGCTTCATATCCCGGCTGTCGCTTTTGCGGCCGGCGTCACACGGCCCACGGCTCAAGATTGGATCGAAGTGAATCGACAAGTTGGTCGCTTTGTCGACGTACTTCCTAATGGCCCTAATTTCCATCCAACCATTCGCTTCTTTCTCGCTGGCGGTGTCCCCGAAGTCATGTTGCATCTGCGCGAACTTGGGATCGCCCGATGCAATGCAAGAACGGTCACGGGAAAAACCTGGAATGAAATTCTTGATGCTTGGGAAAAATCCGATCGTCGGCGCGAGTTGCGAAATCTTTTGGTCGAAGCGGATGGCGTTTCGCCTGAGGATGTGATCTTGCCCCCAAGCAAAGCAAAGCAGATGGGAATGACAAGCACAGTTTGTTTCCCGCACGGAAATCTCTGCCCCGAAGGATCGGTCATCAAAGGGACCGCCATTGATCCTTCGGTAATCGACGCTGACGGGGTTTATCGAAAACTAGGTCCCGCCAGGATCTTTACACGTGAATCCGACGCAGTTGCCGCCATCAAAGGTCGTACAGAAAAGCCGATCAAGCCTGGCGATGTTTTGGTGCTAATGGGTAGAGGACCTATAGGTTCAGGGATGGAAGAAACTTACCAAGTTACCAGCGCGCTCAAACATTTACCTTGGGGAAAACATGTCGCGGTCGTCACCGATGCTCGGTTTTCCGGAGTAAGTACTGGCGCGTGCATCGGACACGTCGGACCAGAAGCTTTGGCCGGAGGGCCTATCGGCAAATTGCGTGAAGGCGATTTGATCAGCATCGAAGTAGATCCAATTCGCTTGACGGGCCGGGTCGATTTCATTGGGACTCAAGACGAACAAATATCGCCCGAGGAGGGAGGGAAAGTACTTTCCCAGCGTTCATCGTGGCCTGGATTATCCAGTGATGCTCGATTACCGGATGACACGCGACTATGGGCTGCTCTCCAGTCCGTCGGCGGCGGAACTTGGGCGGGTTGCGTTTATGACGTCGAAAAAATCATCGAGGTCATTGAAATCGGAATGAGGCATGTTCACGCAAAGGGTGACTAAAAGCCAGTCGCAGTCCTTTTCATTCGAGTCCTCACCCAGCGGAGAATTGCAATTTGCGGGTATTACGGATCAAGCTTAAAGCAACTACGACCTGTGAACTTTTATGTTAAGCCTGCTTTTTAAATAGAGCCCGAAACCGCTTCTATCGGCGAACCAAATGCCTCAACAAGCAGCCCAATTGAAAAGCGCGTTACCGTTGGTATGTCTGTTGCCAGATATGATTCATGACGGATTTGCAAAATCGGCGTCCACGCAGAGGTTGATTAGCTTTTTGATTCGACCGAAACTTCTAAAGTGCCGTCGTTATCAGATAACGCTGAGACATCTTCGTTTATCTTGAAAAACAGGATCCCTGACCGCGGTGTGGCAAACTCCAAATCTTTGCCGATGGGGATCGGAGTCCATCGTGTGGTGTGGGTTTCTTCTGTCGTCGGTAAATCCACGGTTGCCGCCAAAAGTTTTCCGATTCTTTGGCCACGATGGTATTTCAAAGACAATCCCTGCGGTTCGCAGACTAAAGGTACTCCTTCATTACCTACAATATATTGACCCTTTGCCTGAACATGAAGTGTTTGACCTTGCTTGACCATAACCCCAGACGATTGCCAACCGTGATCTGCATCCACCGTGATGTGGACAGTATTTGCTAAGGGGACTTCGTTTTCTGTAAACCTTGGAATTGCTTTACCCGGCAAAGCACCTAAACCGAAATCAGAAACAAAACCGGTCCACTCAACTCGAATCCGAGGCCAATCCTTTTTAAGCCTCACAAAAAATCCCTGCGTTAGTTTTGGTGAGTAATCCAATCTGCTTCCGACAAGTTCTTTCAGAATGGCGGAAGTACGAGGGTTGTTTAAGAAGAAGTGGACGGCCGCCCAACTCCACGCATAAGGTTCAACTTGACGATGAGCTGTGTTATCATACCGCAAAATCTGTTCTAGCGATGGAGCACGTTTTTGGTCGAGGTCCTTGCCAATGATCCCCATCCGCCCCCAGTAAGGCACTGCATCGTTGTCAGGCGGGACAATGCCCAGCTTGAGTTGTTTTCCATCCCAAGAATGCGTTGCGAGTAGTTCGGCAGTTCCCTCCATAAACCAAGGCGGGCCAGCGCCTCCAAACAGCCTGGCCATGAACCAATGCGTTCCTTCGTGCAACATCAGGTGCCTGCGATAATAGGGCGATGGTTGCTCGCAAACGAACAACTTGTCGCCCGCTTGATAGCCTTCGAGGAAAGGCGGTAATTCGGGAGTCAAGTAACCGGCCTCAACAAACTTAGGGCGGTCACCCATTAAGTACACCGTTGCCCGCCAGGCGTCTGCACTTGGAAATTCTTTTTCAAAATACGCTTGCCATTGCGGAATGGCAGTCTCGAAAATTTCAACAAGCTGGCGGATCTCATCATCGACAGGGAGGTCCGTGATGAGAGTGAGATGCTCGCTTGCTAGTTCGGTGAAACCATTCTCTAGCCGAGATTGTTTGACCTGTGCATGGGCCACACTGGCATGCAAAATCACTAGAGCAATCAACGCGAATCGAGCTAAAGTCATCTTTAATCTGCATGGGGAAAAAACAAGCAAAGCCGCCTGTTTTGAAAAGCGACTTTGCCAATGTGAAGACGGATTTGCTTGGAAGCATTACTATCGATTGTAAACTATTGGAGAACCCTCGAGAGAACCAGCTTCAGCATTTCTTTTCCAAGTTCGTTATTCTGCACTCGAATTTGCGGTGCACCGGCAGGCGAGTAACCTGGCAGATTCATCGGTCGGTATCCGTTTGCATTTGGTTGGGGTGGTTGAAAAAATTCTCGCTCATCTGGAGCAAAGCCGTCTTGCAACTTGTGCGAACCGCCTTGATTTCCGTATTGGCGAATTTGTACGGCGCCTTGTTGTTGTATCCAAGGATAGTCGACTTCGCGAGGATTTCCGTAAGGTTGATTCCATTGGCCTGGGCGATTTGGAAGCGATGCGCCTAGTTTCTCTAAGCTGACTAGCAACTGGTCTTGAATCTTGCAAAGGTAATCTTGGAATCTCTCCAATTCGGAATCGACGCGCCGATCATCCCGCAAATGGCAAACACGCGAAACGCAATTGACAAGTTGCATGTTCGCCCGTTTGACGTCACGAAGTGCACACTCTACGTTGGCCCAATCCGCGTCATGACTGATCGCCTCTTTTAATTCGCAGGTCGCACGTTCTAATTGCATTGCAATTTGCGTGCAAAGCCCTCGATCTTCCAAGCATTCAATTCGCTTGCGGAGTTTTTCAGCAGACGAGTGCAAGCAAGAAGCGGTACCTTTCGCCCGGCTCCATTTGACACATGCGTCCGCATTTCCCTGAAATGTAACCCAAACCGCTCCCACCAGGAGCATTGTCGCAACGAAGCGACTTGCGGAAGTGTGCCCCACCATTTCCTTATTCCTTTTCAAAACAACAACCACAGGAAAGTGACAGTCCAGTTTGAATACACCCAGTATTCATGAACTGTCGAATGTTGTTTAGGTAATAAACAATAACGGTGCCAATTCGGATTATTTGAATTAGAAATTAGCAAAACTTTGAAATCTAACCAGAAAGGCTAAAATTCGTCGGGGAGAAATCAGCAACAATGCTAAACGCGTCGATCGTGAGAAATCGAATTGACGACAGCCGCTCAGAACGATGGCGCACCCGACGCGTCAGCATGCAAACGGTTTAGAACCCCTGTCAACACATCTTGGGATTGGTAACCCGGGATCTTGGCCAAAACCATCATTTGCTGG
>JANMNK010000954.1:0-4839 GCA_031373875.1 Pirellulaceae bacterium
GCAGCAAATCAAAAAATACAATCAGGTGATATCCTCGTTGGTGTTGGAAATTACCAAACGCCTACTTTCGAGGATCTCGACTGGGTCTGGAACAAATCAGATATCCCAACGCAACAACAGTTTCGTCTGACCGTTACGCGCGGCATGAAAACCTACTTCCGCGCAGTCGCTCCAAGCCGTGCGACTTTGCGTTGAGTCGTCTCAAGTTGATGCGACCAGCACGGTTCATGCAACGGTCACGATGGGTTAGCCACCACCAACCAGCGTCACCAGTTCGACTGCATCGCCAGTCTTGAACTTCATCGTCACATGCTCAGCGCGCGGAACGACTTCACCGTTGACTTCAACCGCACAGAATTTGATCGGGATCGAATTCTTCCGCATCAGATCAACGATCGTATCTGTTTCCGTGACCTCGGTCTCTTGGCCATTCAGTTTGATTACGATCGCCATATTTTTGATTTGCAGTTAAAGCGACTTTAGGCTACTTCTTCTCAAAGGCTGCGTCGAATGCCCGACCTGATGAAGCAAAGTCCATCCTTTTGGTGAACTGAGCCGCTTCGCGAGCACCAAACTCCCGGTCCATACCGCAGTCTTCCCATTCGATGCTCAAGGGGCCTTGATATCCAATATCATTGAGCGCGCGGATGATCTCTTCAAAGTTCACCGAACCGCGACCTGGACTACGGAAGTCCCATCCACGCCGAGGATCGCCGAAATTCAAATGACTGGAGAGAATTCCCGCTTTGCCGTTCAGACGCGTCGTCGCATCTTTGACGTGAACGTGATAAATCCGATCGGGAAACGCTCGAATAAATTCAACGGGATCGACTCCTTGCCATAGCAGGTGGCTCGGGTCAAAGTTGAATCCGAATTCTTCGCGATGATCTACAGCCTCGAGCGCTCGCTCGGCGGAATACAAATCAAAAGCGATTTCGGTCGGGTGAACTTCTAGAGCGAATTTGACGCCGCATTCCCCGTACACATCCAAAATCGGATGGAAACGCTCTGCAAAAAGCTTGTAACCGTCATCGATCATGGATTGCGGCACGGGCGGGAACGAATAATTCAAATGCCAAATGCTCGAGCCTGTAAATCCGTTGACGATTCCCACGCCAAATTTCATGGCGGCTCGTGCCGTGTTTTTCAACTCCTCAATGGCTCGCTGATTCACGCCTGCTGGATTGCCGTCGCCCCAAACGTATGGCGGAAGAATCGCTTTATGGCGTTCGTCGATATTGTCACATACCGCTTGGCCAACCAAGTGAGCGCTGATCGCATGGCATTGCAAACCATTTGACTCCAACAACTCCCGTTTCGCATCACAATAACCAGGTGTGGAAAGCGCTTTGTCGACTTCAAAATGATCGCCCCAACAGGCTAATTCAATTCCGTCATAGCCGAACTCTTTGGTCATTCGGGCCATCTGTTCAAGCTTGAGGTCAGCCCATTGGCCAGTAAAAAGCGTCACCGGTCGCGACATGTATGATTCTCCAAGCAGATAAAAAGCTTTCGATAGCGTTGTTCGAGCTTACAACATATCGTCCTATCTACCGGTCGACAATCTACGGTTGACGAGCTGCTACTGAGAAATGTTTTGCGAGGGAAATTACCGCGACTTATCCTCACAGTTTGCGCCTCCGGCCTTTTCCGATTTCGCAGCAATTCACCGAGTTGAAAGCGGTTAAACTCCGCGAAATCAACCTCGTATTTCACTCCTAATCGAGGGCTTCTTTAGACAAAAATTTCGCGAAATCTTTTTGACGGTTTGGATTGTTAAGATGGTGTTAAAATATTCACCAAACACCTGCAAAAACTAGGACTTGCGTCGATCGCCAAACGGAAAAACCATAACCACTCTATTGGGGTGCGAACTGCGGAACTCTTGACGCACAAAGACGTTACGGCGGTTAAGAAATTATGTTTGACATGCCGTTCCAGGACGATAAACTTCCTACCCGGCTGCAACATGTAGTGCTGACTGCAACATCCACCACTATAGGTTGTAGTCAGGCCGCTACGACGGTCGTTTGTATTTTGGCTCGTAAATCAACCGAGCGAGCCAATCCGAACATGATTTAGGAGGCTTTTTGGGTAACGAAACCCTTGCTCGGTTGTGATGGAATTCTGTATACTAGACCAGTGTATTCATGTGCGGTTAACGCTGCGCTGTTGGCTGGTCCTTTTTTGTACTTATCATTGTGCATCTAAAGGAGTCGCCCCTGATGGCAACTGTAGAAATGGGACGTGAAGTTAGGACTCGAAACGCATCAACCCGTGAAGCTCGAGGTAATCGACCAGGACTCAAAATCGATCAACGATTCTGTCCAGTTAATACCTCCGATCCGTTTACCACTGTGGAATGGGAAACGCGAAGCGCGGCAATCAAGGACGAAAGTGGTAAAGTCCTTTTCGAACAGACCAATTGCGAAATCCCCGCGACCTGGAGCCAATTGGCAACCAACGTCGTCGTCAGCAAATATTTCTACGGTGATCCCAACAAGCCAGAACGCGAATACAGCGTTCGACAATTAATCAACCGCGTTTCCCGAACCATGGCCGATTGGGGAATGAAGGACGGTTACTTCGACACAGCCGAAGACGGTCAACGTTTCTATCGCGATTTGACTTGGTTGCTCCTGCACCAATACGGCTCTTTCAATTCGCCAGTTTGGTTCAACGTCGGACTGTACGATCAGTACAAAGTGACCGGCGAAATGTGCAACTGGCACTACAACGTCGAAAAGGGCGCTGTCGAGCAACCTGAGAACCCATACGAGTTCCCTCAAGGATCGGCTTGCTTTATTCAGAGCGTCTCCGACAACATGGAAGACATCATGCGACTCGCGACCAGCGAAGCCATGTTGTTCAAGTTTGGTTCGGGCACCGGCACCGACCTTTCCACCATCCGCAGCTCACAAGAAAAACTTTCCGGTGGCGGCAAGCCCAGCGGACCGCTTTCCTTTATGCGAGTCTACGACCAAATCGCCGCTGTTGTGAAATCCGGTGGTAAGACGCGACGCGCCGCCAAGATGCAATCCTTGAAAGTCTGGCATCCGGACATCATGGAATTCATCGAGTGCAAATGGAAAGAAGAGCAAAAAGCCCACGCTTTGATCCGTCAAGGTTACGAAGCGAACTTCAACGGCGAAGCTTACTCGTCCGTGATGTTCCAAAACGCCAACTTGTCGGTCCGTGTTACCGATGAATTCATGGAAGCGGTACGTCAGAACAAGCCTTGGAAAACTCGCTGGGTCAGCGAAAAGAGCGAAGGCGACGCGCCGACTTACGAAGCGAAGAAAATCCTCGAACGAATGGCTGATTGCGCATGGCACTGCGGCGATCCAGGTGTTCAATACGACACGACGATCAACCGTTGGCATACTTGCCCAAATAGTGGTCGAATCAATGCCAGCAACCCCTGCTCGGAATATATGTTCCTTGACAACACGGCTTGCAATTTGGCATCGATCAACTTGATGAAGTTCCGCAACGAAGACGGCACATTCGACGTCAATGGCTTCACCGCCGCTTGCCGAATTTTCTTCATCGCCCAAGAAATCCTGGTCGATCATGCCAGCTACCCAACGGATCGAATCGCTTTCAACAGCCACCGATTCCGACCTCTAGGTCTTGGCTACTCGAACCTCGGTTCGCTGGCCATGAATAGCGGTATTGCTTACGATTCCGAAGCTGCTCGCAGTCTTTGCGGTTCGATTACCGCATTGCTCCACGGTACGGCTAACTTGACAAGCGCCGAAATGGCCGGCGTTGTCGGACCTTTCGAAGAGTACAACAACAACCAAGAACCCATGCTGCGGGTCATGCAAATGCACCGCAACGCTGTCGAGCAAATCGACGATGCGGGTCCAGCGTATCTCAAGGACGCTGCACGTAAGCTTTGGGACAAAGTACTCGAGCTTGGTAAACAATTCGGATTCCGAAATGCCCAAGCAACCGTTTTGGCTCCGACCGGTACCATCAGCTTTATGATGGACTGCGATACGACCGGTATCGAACCCGATATTGCGTTGGTCAAGTACAAGCAGTTGGCTGGTGGCGGTATGCTCAAGATCATCAATCGCTCGCTTAGCCTCGGTCTAAAGACCCTTGGCTACGACGACGCGACAGCTCAGCGAATTGAAAAGTACGTCAATGAAAATGACACCATCGAAGGCTCTCCCGACATCCGAGCAGAGCATTTGCCAGTGTTCGATTGCGCGTTCAAACCCGCCAAGGGCGTTCGCAGTATTGCTTGGGAAGCTCATATTCGCATGATGGCTGCTGCTCAACCGTTCTTGTCGGGCGCGATCAGCAAGACCGTTAACATGCCAACCGAGTCGACTCCCAAGGATATCGCCGACGCGTATTTCTGGGGTTGGGAACTTGGTTTGAAGGCCATCGCAATTTATCGCGACGGCTCCAAGCAAAGCCAACCGCTGTCGACCAAGAGCGAAGGTCAAAAAGCTGCTGACAAAGAAGCTGCCAAGACCGTTTCGAAACCACGTCGCGAGCGATTGCCTGATACGCGTAGCTCCGTCACCCATAAATTTAACGTGGGTGGTCACGAAGGCTACATCAACGTCGGCCTCTATCCCGACGGACGCCCCGGTGAATTGTTTATCACCATGGCCAAGCAAGGCAGCACGATCGGTGGGTTGATGGATAGTTTCGGTACCGCAATTTCCTTGGCGCTCCAATACGGCGTTCCCTTGGAAGTGCTGGTCAACAAGTTCAGCCACACTCGATTCGAACCGATGGGCCACACTACGAACCCCGATATTCGAATCGCAAAGAGCGTTGTCGACTACATTTTCCGTTGGATGGGGATCACGTTCC
>JANMNK010000994.1:0-1877 GCA_031373875.1 Pirellulaceae bacterium
GGCAGTTTGCATTGTGGAATTTGGTTGTCGGCTCACGCGCCTGCGGCGGCTAAACATAAGACGATTCTTCCTTTAACCGCGAAGCGCGGGGAGCGGCAGTTTGCATTGTGGAATTTCGTTGTCGGCTCACGCGCCTGCGGCGGCTAAATATCAAATTGTTTTTTGTTTGACTGCGTTGCGGGGGTGGCGAAAGGCATTATTGCCTCTAAATTTGCGTTAAAATGTTTTGTTGATTTTGGAAATTTGATGCGAGCCCTTTTTTCGAGAGTCTACGATGTTGCAGATCAATTTAATTTCCTCGCTGCTAATGCTGCTTGCTTTGGGGTTGACGTCCATTCAGACTTGTATTGCTCAAGACGTTTCCCAGAAGGCAGCGAGTGAAAATGTTACCGCGCCAACTGGTTCCACGCCTTTGATATTCACAACTCAGCAGGACCACCAAAACATGTTGCAACAGCTTGGCATTACCAAACTGCGACCGGGCCGAAATGGTGATGAGAAAGCCCCGAACGCAGCAAACTACGACGAAGCAAATGCGAATCCTTATCCGATTTTGCCAGATGTTCTGAAAATGGAAAACGGTGAACAAGTCGCATCAGCGGACCAATGGTGGAACGCTCGTCGCCCCGAGATCGTTGAATTGTTGGAGCGCGAAGTTTATGGGCGCGTACCTGCCAATGTGCCAAGCGTCAAATGGGAAATCCGACAGACTCGCGAAATCCAAGCGGGTGGTAAGCCTGCGACCCAGCAGCATATCGTAGGTGTCGTGGACAACTCGGCTTGCCCTGAAATCAAAGTCAATATTTCCATGTCATTAACGTTGCCCAAAGAAACCGAAGGCCCCGTCCCAGTATTGCTCACTTTCGGTTGGACTCCGTTTGAGCCATCACCGTTCAATTTCGGTGGTCGCGGAGGACGAGGCGGGCCCGGTGGTCCTCGGCCAGCTAGTCGCGACGACAAACTAATTGAAGCGGGCTGGGGATGCGCGACGATCAATCCGTCCACGATCCAAGATGATTCAGGAGGCTTTCAGCGCAATCCGTTCGGAGGGAACGCAAATGCGACCGCCGAACCAACGGGTGCAGGTTTGACGCGAGGCATCATTGGTTTGACAAATCTCGGCCAGCCGCGAAAGCCGGACGATTGGGGTGCGCTGCGAGCTTGGGGGTGGGGAGCTTCGCGAGCTCTCGACTACTTTGAAACAGAGCAGAAGGTCGATGCAAAGAAAGTTGGCATTGCTGGCGTGTCCCGCTATGGCAAAGCTGCATTAGTGGCGATGGCTTTTGACCAACGTTTCGGGATGGGATTGCTCGCATCGTCTGGAGCGGGGGGGACGAAACTGATTCGTCGTAACTTTGGCGAAAGTTTAGAGAATCTCGCAAGCTCCGGAGAATACCATTGGATGGCGGGCAACTATGTGAAATACGCAGCCGAAGAGGCGAGTTTCGGGAGAAAAACGGCTGATGACTTGCCCGTTGATTCGCATATGGCAATTGCTCTGTGCGCTCCTCGCCTCACGTTTATCAGTCATGGAATTCCCGAGCGGGGCGATGCGAATTGGCTTGATCATCAAGGCAGTTTTATGGGTGCGATTGCAGCTCAACCAGTCTATCGGTTGCTTGGTGCGCGTGATTTGGGACGCACCGATGATTACAAGACGGAGAAGATGCCGGCAGTGAACGTCGATATGCTTGACGGTCAACTTGCTTGGCGACAACACGACGGTGGTCACACGGATGAACCCAACATCGAGCACTTCATCAAGTGGGCCAATCGTCTTTATGGCCGACCTGCAATCGAACTGAGATTCGTTCCCCCACCGCTTCCACCTGCCGAGCCTCAGCGAGCACAGATCGGCCCGGTCCAGCGTACTGACC
>JANMNK010001002.1:0-10111 GCA_031373875.1 Pirellulaceae bacterium
CTTTTGGAAGGATGTGTTCTTGCGAGCTAACAAGCAAACGACTCCGCCACAACAAGTCTTTACGGAGTTGCGACAATACCTATCGCAATCTTCAGATCTAACAAAGACGAATCGATGGCTGGAAGTCGCTTGCAATATCCCAACCGACAATTCCGATACGCATCCCTGCCTGCTCGATCGCATTCGTGCCCTTGGGGCAACCATTGATTCAAGCCTCCCAACGCGCGGACTCACAATCCCGCCGCCCGCCGTACCCTCCGCAGCGGAAGATTTATTTGCGACGAAACTTCAGTCGATCGAAGATGAGTTGAGCGAACGATGGTCAAAAGAACTCGAAAAAAGCTGGCTGGAACGCCACAAAGAATCGCAAAAACTACAGGAACAATTAGCAGAAGTACCGCCTGATTCAGAAGACGCCGACAAGTTGTGGCGACGGATCGAAACGATGATGGCGCTGGAAGGAACCGAGGCAGCATTACCCGACCTGGAGAGAATGGTGGCAGTCCATCCCACCCACGCGCCGGCAAATCTTGTGCTTGGAGCGCATTTTCTTAGCAAGGACGACGAGTCTGGATTGGATTATTTGTTGCGTGCTTCTGAGGAGGATGAGTCGCTGAAGTCGACCGTCTTTGGAATTCTGGCCGAGTACACTTTGCGGAACGGTCGGCATGAGGAGTACAGGGAATTCATACGTCAAATCGAGGGCCGAGAGTCGCTCGAAGCAGCCGCAGTTCGGGAGCGACAGGGAATCACGGCCCGCGATACTCTGCTGCCACATTGTCTTACCAGCAACGACATAGAAAACCTTAACGAAGTTTTCCGAAACGAAAAAAGAGTTCGTGCTGTCTTCGTAGCACGCAAAGCCGTTCAGTATTTTCCGAAAGCGCACTATCACGTCATCATGGTCGTTTCGAAAGATCCTTGGTATCTCCCTTCAAGCTCGTATCATCAACAATTGCTCAAGCGATTACTGGCTAACCTACAATTGGAAAGCAGCTATTTTTTGATGGTAGAGGATAGTAGCTGCAAGAAGATCGCCAAACGTGTCCGAAAAGTTCCAGATGCATTTGTGTATTCAAAGGTCGAGACAAAGAATCCAAAGAAATAGCGATCTATCAAAATGATTTAGAAGCTGATTTGCGATTTCCCTCTCCTCATCGTCAAATACGCGATCGAGCTAGAGCGTCCGGACCTAGAACCACAAGTATAATCGCTAATACAACCCCCAAGCGCGGCGGATGACCCATTCGGTGGTTAGCAAAATGAGAAGCAATGAAACCACTAGCCAGTGATTCCAAATGGGAATGGGAGACAGTGGTTGCAATCGAATGGGTTTGGAATTCGGCAAGCTGGGCCACATTTTGTCGAGTTGTTCCAAAGGAACATACTTGCCTAACGATATATCGGCCGCTTGGACCATTTCCTCGGTTGCAGGGCCGAGCAGGGAAAGCTCACCGGGTTTCTCCGTTACGGCAAAATCGACGGATGTCGGAGGATGCTCGGCATTCATATTGATTTCTGCGCGGTATTTGCCAGCTTCAAGTTGATCCACGCGGGTCGTAAAATTACTTGGGTCTCTAGGTGATTGTGTCAACCTTATTGTCTTCACCGCTTGCCCGTCACGAAGCAGGTCAATGTTGACGCCTTGATCGGCTAATCGAGCCAGGAGTTGGTTCCCCACGCGTGCATCCAAACGAACAATTTCTCCGGCTTCGTATCGACTCTTATCGCTAGATAGCTGCAACATCGTTTGTGGCGGAGATGACTTGGTGCCTGCCAGCCATCGGATCATTTGAATCCAATATCGCTGATAATAAAGATCATCGCCCAGGTAGCTTTGCCACTGATACGACTCGTCGGTACCTTGAAAAACCACGCGCCCGGCACCCGCAAATTGCGACAGTAGCAGCGGCTCTTGGTTGTTATCGTCACAAACCGCAAGGACTTGTGCGACAGGTTTCGCGCGAAGCCCGCGTACACGCCAGGATTGTTTTGGTAGCGAATTCCATCGTTCCAGATTCGCAGAAGCAGCCGATTCCAATTGAAGTGGCAACGCCGCTTGACCCATATCCGTCAGCCGCCAACCGAAGAAATCATTTGATGAGTTAGACTGGCGGCTCAGCGGTTCGATGGGCAAGAGCGAGGTCAGCGGTCCGTCGCCAAAATCGAAGGGCATGTGATTTGGCCCCGCAAAAACCAACAATCCCCCGCCCTGCTCCGATACAAATTGTTTCAACGATTCCTGAGTTTTGAGCGTTAGTATACTTGGCGATGCATCGCCAAGTATGACCGCGTCATATTTCGAAAACTCCGCGGTCGTCACCGGCATGGTCAACTCGGCCGACGAATCTTGCGCGACGTACTGAGGGTCGCCTTCTTCGAGAATACTCGTCAACTTAAATGCAGGCCGATCCGAATTCGCAGTTTGTCGCGTTCGTTCTAGCAAGTGTTTCAAGAAACGAAACTCAAAGCTTGGGAATCGTTGGACGAGCAAAACAGAAATGGCTGTATCACGAACTTCGATGACGTGCGTGAGTTGGTTGTTCGCTACGTCACCCTCTCCTTCCATCGGCTGAACTTCAAGTCGAACAGCACGAGTTCCGATCTCGGGGGTCGCCAACTTAAGTTGGATTGCAGCCTCGCTTTCTTCTCCGGAAAATTTGATTTGGTCTTCGTCGAGAATCACGCCGGTGTCTACATCGACCAATTGCACCCGATGCTCAAGCTGTGCCACATCGCTGCGATGCAACGTCGCTTGAAAATTAATCGTGTCACCTTGAAAAGCCATCTGCGGCGCGACCAAATCAGCGATCCACAAGTCGAGATTCTTTTGTGGTTGCCCCACCCCGACTAAGTACAGTGGTACCATTTGCCGTCGAGCGAGGTTTGCCGCGTCCGGCAACCCGAGCCCCTGCGTAGACACTCCGTCCGTAAATACGACCACACCCGCAAGCGATTGACCGCGAGCGGCGGCGAGCAAATCGCGTACGCCATCTCCAAGTCGGCTGACTGGCGTATCAGGAGAAATGAACTCCAGTGCTTTTGACAAGTCGGCAGAGGTTGACGGATCCAACTCCGTCAAATTATCGCCAATGGAATATCCAACGACGCGATATTTCGTTTCGAGTTGCTGCTGAATACGAGTGGGTATGGTGCGCCAAGCCGAAACAGCTTGTTGAAATCGAGTGGTGGGAGCCGAGTTTTTTGAATCCGTTTTCGCCCGTTTTTCTTCGACGCCCATGCTCGCGGAGCGATCAAATAGTACCGCCAGAATGGGGCGATCCGTTTCGAACGGTTGCAAAAACCATTGAGCGAACATCCAAAGCAACAATCCGAAGATTAACGCACGCAGGGTTCCTAGCAAGACAACAACCAAGTTGGCCCATCGCTGCGTTGCAGGGTTGGAGGTCACTATTTTTTTTCTGTGGCCAATAAAGCGCCGCAACTGTCGCCGCAATTACCGATATCAAGAGCAACGTCGCCCACACCGGCAATGTCCATGCGTGTTCAACGGAAACTTCTTGCGGCGTCGATCCAAACCAGTTAGTAATCCAGGACGGTAAAGAGTTATCTCCGATCATCGAATCGAGATGGTGCCATACAAATGCGAGAGCAGTCATGTTCGCCCTCTTGCAAAAAACCAAGTCAACAGCGTTTCTCCAAACAGCACGCATAAAAGTGCGCCTATCAATAACGCAGAGAATTCCGCAATTTGATCGGAGCGCAACCCTTCGGCTGATCGGCTAGGCAATGGAGTCGACTGAAAAAACTGTGGCAGTTCGAGTAATTCGAGACGACGAGGATCGCTTTCTTTGGTGTCCACATTCAATGCAAATATTTGACCGATATCGTCTTGGCTGGACTTTACGCGATACGGGCCGCGTTGAAAAGTCTCGGCAAAGGACCAAACGGTCGGCTGATCGCTTTGCTGAACAATCTTTGATTCCTGTCCGGTAGGAAGTGTAATTGTGATCGCAGAATTGCCAGCACCCTGACCGCCACCAATGAGAGCTTGGCCTACTCGCAGATTCCGTGGCGCGCTCGCACTCCGCCCAAGTCCACTGATGACCTCCTGAACAAGCGGAACAAAGCTGGGCCATGCGGCTAATGAGTTCCACGACGCTTCGGGGTCGCGCTGATTGAGCGTAGGAGGCGTCGTAATCCAAATTGACCGGCCCAAACCGGCGGAGGAGGAAATGATAAACGGATCCGAATTCGAGTATGCCAATTCCACGCGACTCTCAGCGGAGTTCAGTTGGTCGATTTTGTAATATTGGAAAATAGGAGTCGTCAACAGTCCGCTTTCTGGGAAGTCGCGAAATGGTTCGGCGATCGGGCTTGCGTAGTCCAGCGGATCAACGCTGCTGACTAATCTTGGACTAGGCTCAGTCAATTGAAAGGGCATGATACCTTTTGTCGGGTCAGCGGTTGACTTTGCAAAACGATTGTATTGTTCTGGCTTCGTTTCGCTTCCTAGCCAAGTAATCAAACCTCCGCCGCTACTAACAAAGTTAATGATGTCGGATGCAATCTCGTCGTTGGGGATTCGTGTGTTGCAAAGAATGACGATATCGAAGTCAGCCAATTTGACTTCACGCAATTTATCAATATTCAAGCTCCGTACAGAAAACCCTCGATCAGTAGCCGACATAGGAGCAATTGCGGTTTCAAGGTATTTAGACGATTCGTCAATGGACTCAAGAACGAGTATTTTGATTTGCGATTTCACATCCACCGATAACCACTGAACGTCGTCGTTCTCAAGTCCATCGGCAGGCACGTGTACTTCAAGCAAATAGTTACCGGGGCGTGCAGGTGTCCAATCGAATTGGATTGTTGTCGACTGTCCTGGAGATAACTCGAGGGTCCGACTCGCTTCGGTTCGATTGTCAACCAAGAATTGTACGGTAACGGGTTTACTGGCTTGATCGGAAAAATTGTCGATCTGAGCACTAATCGCAACGGGCACGTTAGGTTGAATCACGGCGTCATCCAATCGAAGATCGCTTACCGCAATATTCGGGTCCAGCAGTTTAGGTCGGCACGGCACGACTTTGAACGAAGCCATTTCTGAGATAGATCGCGCGACCTGCAGCGTTTCGGGTTGGGATAATGTTGACCACGTGTTTTGGCTGAGGTCGGTGAATATTGCGACTTCTGCACCGCGAAGGTCCGGTAGGCGAGCCCGATTATCGTTGATCGCGCGCTGAACTAATTTCAGTGTCGCATCCAAGTCGGCATCCGTATCAACGGATGTCCATGCAAGTAGTTCTTCTTTGATGCGATCGTGCGCAAACGTTGCATTCGGGATAATAGAGTTGGGTGGCGAAGCCATTTCGATCATGCAAACTGCATCCAGTTTGGAGAGGCCGCTCACATATTTCTCGGCCTCCCTTCGGGCAATATCCTTGGACGATTCCTCGCCACCTTGATGATTCATGGAGTACGAAGAGTCCAATACGATGATCGCAAGTTTGCCTTGACGAGCACCACTCGTTTCGTCGTTGGCTGCGAGTGTTTGCCACGCCGGTCTCGCGACGGCAAGTGCAAGTAGGATGACGGCTGATGTCCTTAGGATAAATAACAGCCATTGTTCAAAGCGAGATCGTTTCGATCGCTTGCGAACAGCAAGGGCAAGAAATCGCATAGCGGACCAAGGTATTTCTTGACGATGATGCCGACGCCATAGGTGAATTGCAATGGGGATTGAAACGCCAAGCCCCCACAGAAGAAACCACGGGCTCAAAAATCCCAGCGCGACAAGTGGTACGAGCACGAGTCCATGGTCAAGCATGGTTTCGTCCCCGCTGGTGATATGCTTTTTGGCGACGAGCTAAGAAGAAAGGGAGGCTGACAGAAATCGGGTTGGTCGTCACAAAAACTTGGCGATCGATTTCCGATTGGTTGCAGAAAGCCTGAAGAGTTGTTTGATGATGTTCAAACTCTGCGATGTAATCGCTGCGAATCGAGACGGGATCCACGATCAAGTCCCCCTGCCCTTCAAGACCGATGAACTTTGAAGGGCTCGGATATGGGAAAGTCTGCTCCGCTTGATCGAGAACTTGCAATAAGCACACGTCGTGTCGCTGATGGCGCAAGTGTCGGCAACCTAGAACGAGTTGATCAAGCTCGTCAAGAAAGTCGCTTAACACGATGACCAGACATCGGCGAGACAATCGGCCTGCAAGATCACCGAGAACATGGCCGGTATCCGTGCAGCCTCCGACAGGCGCTGTTTCCAATGTGGAAACCATGTCCTGCCATCGTTGAGCTTGATTGCTGGGATCCAACCAGCGGTCGATTTTGCTCGAATACGTTACGAGCGACACGGCATCGTGCTGATCGAGTACGAGATAGGCCAAGGACAATGCGATCAGTTGGGCGTACTCAAGTTTGCTAAGCGGAGATTTCGCGCTGCGAAACGTCATACTTTCGCTCGTATCGACCACGAAGATCACGATCAAATTTGTTTCGTCTTCGTATTGTTTTAAATAGTATTTGTCCGTTCGAGCGAATACTTTCCAATCGATTTGCCGTACATCATCGCCAGGGCTGTACTCACGATGCTCGGCAAATTCAATCGACTGCCCGCGTTGCGGACTGCGATGCAGGCCAGCAATGTAGCCTTCGAGAAGGTACTTGCTGCGAAGCGACAAGGGCTGGATCTTGGCCAGGGTTTCAGGATCGAAATACTTGGCTGAGAGTTTCACGCGAATTTCCCTTGGCTGGCTTACCTGTTGCCACATCGATGACAGCTTGAATAATTTGTTCGGCAGAGACACCCTCCGCTTCCGCTTGGAAATTCAGTTTCAGCCGATGTCGTAGGACCGGCATTGCCACAGCCAAAATATCTTCGTTGGTAACGAGAGGCTTGCCATTGAGAGCCGCGCGGGCTTTGGCACCGAGGACGAGATATTGGCTACCCCGTGGTCCCGCGCCCCAACTCACACACTTGCGCACGATTTCCGGGGCGGTCGGCAGTGATGGACGAGTTAGCCTAGCGATTTGCATCGCAAGTCGCGCGACCGGTTCTGCTACGGGAATTCGACGAACGACTTGCAGGAATTTCGAAAGGTCTTCTGCATTAAGAATTGGCGAGATTACAGAACTGTTGCTTCCCGTTGTTTGCAGTACGATTTGCAACTCGTCTTCTTCGTCAGGATAATCAACCCAAACGTGGAACATGAATCGATCCAACTGAGCCTCGGGCAAAGGGTAGGTTCCTTCTTGCTCAATGGGATTTTGCGTCGCGAGAACAAAGAAAGGCGAAGGCAATGCATGCCGTTTGCCCCCGGCTGTGACTTGACGTTCTTGCATGGCTTCTAGCAAAGCAGATTGCGTTTTTGGAGGCGTGCGATTGATTTCGTCGGCCAAAATAATATTGGCAAAGACCGGTCCAGAAATAAACCGAAACTCTCGGCGACCTGTGCTACGATCTTCTTGGATCACTTCGGTACCTGTGATATCTGAAGGCATCAAATCCGGCGTAAACTGAATTCGGCTGAACTGGAGATCGAGAACTTGAGCGAGAGACGAAACCATCAAGGTTTTTGCTAGGCCCGGGACGCCCACCAAGAGGCAATGGCCGCCCGCAAATAATGCGATCAGCAGTTGTTCGATCGTTTCCTGTTGTCCGACGATGATCTTCGAGAGTTCGCTAACGATACGTCCGGCGGCCGAGTGCAATTCGGCAAGTGTCTCATTGTCGTTTTCCATAGCGCCGCATTTCTAAGCGATTTGATCGCCGACTCC
Source organism: Pirellulaceae bacterium (assembly GCA_031373875.1). GTDB lineage: Bacteria > Planctomycetota > Planctomycetia > Pirellulales > Pirellulaceae > JANMGV01. The sequence goes on from JANMNK010001002.1 coordinate 7,753, forward strand.
AGTCCTGGTTTCTTGGCCACACCGACAACGTCGCGGTTTAGCGATTATCGAAAACGAATATTATAGCCGATTATCGATCAGAGGCGGTGGGTAGAAACGCCATTAGTCGGCTGGGCGTCGCCAAGAATAGCCACTTTCCATTGCTTGCCAAATGGGCTCCTTCGCCCATTCGTGTACCGAGATCTATCTCCCACGGCGATTTGACAAAAGCACGCCCCGACTCAGAATGGCCTAACTCGATATCAAACGACAAAAGCTTGCCAGCTACCGGCCATAAAACCGCATCTTGTGTGATGAGCCCTCGACCCAATCCACGCGGCCAAGGCAATGCATGTCCCGGCAAATCGCTCCCAGATTCTGGATAGCGTGCTACTTGTCGACCCGACCATACGTCTAACCAATAAAGTCGATCACCGCTGACAAACAGGGTATTAGCCTGCGTGCCAAGCAAATGGATTGCATCGTTTGCGATTCCCGGTTCTGTTGCCCAGAGTAAGTCACCAGTCGCCCAGTCCAACGCAAAGATTTCCCTGCAATCCTGTGGCGCACAAATGACGAGTTCCCGATGAATCAACGGCGGCGTCATATCACGTTGTCGAAATCGTTGGCTGCGAGGGTAAGCTTCGGCAGTTGAATCGACTCTTGCGTACCGAACCAACCACGCAATGCTGCCATTATCAGCGTCGACCGCTGCAATGGCACCCAATCCCGTGTCAAGGAACAATCGGCCACTACTGAATGACAAGAGTTGATGGCTGATCACATTTGCTTGTTCGGCACGATCTGGAAGAGCGGCGGCCAGTAAAGGCGATCGCCATTTGAATCGCGCGGTGAAGCGATCGAAACATACTACGAAACGACGAAGCTGAACGCTATTGCGTTGAGTAATGGCCACAAACAGATCATCGCCGACCAACAGGGGTGATCCTTCGAATTCGCAATTGGCCCAACCTTCACCCGCAAGGAGTATCGGGAAACCAGGCAACATTCGACCTTCGGATTGGAGATCGAGGCCCACAATCGCACTCTGCGATGCTGTCGCAAATTCATTTGTGTTGCGCCAGCCTGTGATCGCTGATCCGACGCGGGCATAAAGTTTATCATCCAAAATCGAGAGAGTTCCACGAGGCACGCCGACCATCGGATAACCTAGGGGCGCGATTTGGTCTTCGAGCGTCGTATGTTCATAGAGCGGAACGCGATTTGTCGGGCTTGGCCAATCCTTACCAGTTTCCAAGTCGTATGCCACGATCCGATTAAGCTCGTTTACGAAAACGCGATCGCCATAAATAGATGGATAATGCGAAAGCAATCCTTGCGAGGACTCGCTGGCCCTGGGTAAGTGATCCGCTAACTGTTCGTAAGTGCCATAACGTCGTGGAAGGCGTTGGCTCCAAATCACCTCTCCCAGGGTTGCCTTTGTTTCCACTCCCGGTGCCAAAGACCAAGCGGCAACGATCGTTTCGTTTCTTTGCAGTCCATTGCCATAATTACCGGGGCCATTGCGAAAAGTACTCAGTTCGGTCTCCGAGCTGCGAACCTCCGCGGGACTGGCGGAGGCAATCCATCCGTCAATTTTGGTAAGCCACTGTTGTCGTTCTGTCTCGTCGCCGCCCGCGCACTCAGCCAAGAGTCGGCGTTCGAATTTAGCTCGCGTAATATCGTCATCGAGAATAGAACACCAAATTAAGCGAGCAACAGTTTCGAAGGACGGAGGGGAAGCAATGGCGCTCGAACCTCGGCACCTTGGCGGTGGCTCCGCAAAGAATCCTTTGAATGTAGCTGGCAATCCTTGGTCAAGCGGGAACTTTCGAAGAATGAAATGCCATGGAACGCTCGTCAATGCTGTTTGATCCGCTAGTCCAATCGGCGCTCTCAATGCCGTCGATGTACGTTGATAGCAGTCCCTGGCAGCGTTTACCCAGCCACGATAGAGATACAAATCTCCCAAGCGAATTAGTGATTCGGTCTCATGGGAACTGCTCCTCGCCTCGTTAATGATTTGCTTGAGGATTTTTGCGTCGGTGACGGACTGGGGTGAATCAAGTTGCTGGCGAATCCGTGCATCGACTGTTGCCCGATACTGATGCAGAGCTTGGGGATACTTGCTCTGCCACTCGTTTCTTTGCCAAGCTACTTTTGCATCGAGCGGTAGAAACCGAGTGAAAGGGAAGGTCTCGTTAAGCGAGCTTGAAGGAAAGGCAATCACTCGACCGGAGGCTTCGTCCGAGATCTTTTGAAGCTGAGCAATTGCTTCGCTGGCTTCATTTGCCGCCAACGCTTGTTCCACTTGAGCAAACCGGAGTTCTGTAGTTGCGTCTGCAGAATGAATTTGAACTTGCCGGTCGCTGTTGGTCTG
>JANMNK010001025.1:0-7259 GCA_031373875.1 Pirellulaceae bacterium
TCTTTAGATCGTTGCGTGTTAGCACGCATGGACTCTGCATCGGGCAACTGCGAAGTTGAACGACGATGCCAAGCAGTTGTCTCTGTTGCTGTCGATGTATTGCGTCAACTAAACGAGTTGCATACTTGCGATACAGTCTTCGGAGACCTTTGTCACGATTCGTTTTCTTTCGACGACGAGGGCACGATCAACCTTGTGCGTCCGGGCAGAACCGGCACGAGCGAATCGATTCCCTCAAGTCATGAGCTACAAGAAAAAGACTACTTTGTATCTCCCGAAAAGTCTGGACTGATTCCACGACCGATTACTGCGGCCTCCGACTTGTATGCGATTGGCGTATTGATCTATCGCCAATTGACGGGCCGCTATCCGATTCACGCCGCAACGCTTTCCGAGTTGTTGCTTTTGCAAACCACCCATTCGGTTCGAAGCTTGCGTATGGAAGGATTGGCCATTCCGCGGGCACTCGATGAAATCGTATTACGATTACTCAAACAGGATCCGTTTGATCGCTACCAATCCAGTCCGGCCGTCTTGGACGATCTGTTAAAAGTACAGTCGTCACTCGTATCGCGAAAAGATGAGGAACCGATCGCTATCGGGCTGTCGGACCGGCGAGACCACTTGGCCGATCCAAGTTTTGTCGGACGCGCTGCAGAATTTGCTAAGTTTAAAAACCTGCTCCAAAATAATCCAATTGGTGCAGCACAACCTTGGATTTTAATTGGTGATTCTGGACAAGGTAAATCGCGGTTGCTCGATGAGTTTGCCAAAGAAGCGCTAGCCCGACAACGGGTCGTGTTGCATGTTAGCGCGACGCGAAGCGAATATGCGAGACCCTTCGAGAGCATCTCGGCGGCGTTAATCGGCTTGGAACGAGCTTGCTTGGCCGACGCATCCTTGCTGGACAGAATGCGAAAAGGCTTGCGCGGATTCGAAGAGACTTTGCAGTCGCTGATGCCGTGGATGTTCGAACAGAGTGAATCTTCACGCAATGAACTTGGCCCTGAAAAATTCGCTGGACAACGTTTGGGCCGAGCCCTGAGAAAATTGCTGGAAGTTTTGGCAAGCGAACGGCCAAGTGTGTTTTTGGTGATCGACGGATTAGATCAATGCGACGACATGTCGAAAGAACATTGGATCAACTGGCTTCGCGAACAATCGGAACATCCACACGGGCATCTGCAAGTCATTGCGACGGTCGCCGAGGACTTTGCATCGGAGTTGGCATTTATTTCCCAAGACAGGTTCGATCGACTTGAGCCTTTGGATCATGCACAATGCATGGCGATGCTTTCTTCGATGACCGGGCAATTCCCGCTCGAAGCGATGGAAATGGCAGTCGGCGCATCCCACGGCAATCCGTTTATGGCCATCTCGCTTGTAACCGGATTGATCGAATCGGGTAACGTGGTATGGCAACGCGACAGCTGGCAATTGCGATCCCTTTCAAAAATTTCTCTGCAATGTCCCAAACAATCGGCTCGATTACTCGGCAATCGTATTAGCGGGCTATCCACCGAAGCAATCAGTTACCTTACGGCCGCTGCCGTACTCGGAAATACTTTTAACATCGACGAAGCACGCGTCCTGTCTCGATTGGATCGGGTGGCTTCGCGACAGGCTCAAAACGCGGCACTTCGTAGACAATTAATCTGGTCGGATTCAGAACAAACACAATTTGGTTTTGTTCATGACGAAATTCGTCAAGCTTTTCTTTCCAAGCTAGATGATCGCACGCGCCGAGCCAAGCACTTGCGCGCGGCACGTTGGATTCTGAAGACCGATCCGAGTCGGTGCTTTGAGTTAGCAAATCATTTCGATGCTGCCGGACGTGGACGCGAAGCATTTCGATTCGCGATGGAGGCCGCCAAGCAGTCTCGCAACCAGTACGCAAATCGCTTGGCAATTCGTTACTATCAGATGGCTCAGCGATGGATTCCAGCCGCCGATCGCCAGCAATTACAGTTGGTATCCGAAAAACTTGGAGATGTTTGCCTTAGCAACGGCGATTATGATGCGGCAGAAGCAGCTTTTGAAAGTGCACTTCGCGATGCGGATGAGGCCATCGATGATACTCGATTGATTGCCAGACTCGGTGACGTCGAGTTCAAACGCGGAAAAATGGAGTTAGCCTCAGCACGATACGCGCAGGCACTGATACGTAGCGGTGTACGATTACCCCGCTCCAATGTCCACATGGTACTCTCGCTGGTCAAGCAAGTTACGTATCAAGTCTGCCACACTGTCCTTGGCCGACCAAGGTATCGCAAGAAGGCGTCGGACTTGCATCGATTGCGATGGTCTTTGTTTAGCCAGTTGGCCCACACTTATTGGTTTAGTCGCGGTGCTCTCTGGACTTTGATGGCGCACTTGCGAGGAATGAATGATGCAGAACGTTATGAGGATACGCCTGAGCTTGCAAAAAGCTATTCCGAGCATGCACCCGTTTGCAGCCTACTCAAGTCGTTTCGGCGAGCGGATAAATACTCCAATCGTTCCTTGTCCATAAGGAAACGCTTGAGCGATACGTGGGGACAAGGTCAAACGCTTTCTTATTCCAGCGTCGTTCAATTGGCCGCCAGCCGATTCACCAAATGCATCGATATCGGAACCGAAGCGATCGAGTTGCTTGAAAAAACCGGCGATGCTTGGGAAACCAATATGGCTCGCTACCAACGAGCGAACGCACTCTACCGATGTGGCCGATATGCGGAAGCCGCATTCGAAGCCCAGAGCATCCATCGTTCGGGCGTCGAAATTCGCGATTCCCAGATTGCAGGGATCAGCTTGGATATTTGGATGCGAACCGCACCCTACCAAGTGCCAGCGGCTCTCGTCGAAGAACAAGCTGCCGTCGAACGTACCGATGCGCAGAGCCACGCGCAGACCTATTTGGCATTGGCATTGCTTCGACTTCGGGAAGATAATCTCCTGGAAGCGGAATCAGTGCTCTTAAATGCCATCGATCGTTGCAAGAAAGCCGGCCACCTCAATACGTACATCAGCCCGTGCTACGTTTGGCTAGCCACAGTCTTGCGAATGGCGGCGGCCAAGGTGCCTCGCCATCACGCAGCCGAATTTGAGCATTGTTTTCGCAAAGCCCAACGAGCCGCTCGGACCGCTGCGAGGATCGCTCGCAGCTTTCCGGCGGATCGGCCCCACGCCCTTCGCGAACTTGGACAAGTGTACTTGCTGGCTAATCGGCCTAAACAAGCCGTACGATGTTTTCGCAAAAGCATACGTGTTGCGATCAAACTACAGAGTCCCATGGAGGAATTTCAGACGCTGCAATTGATGAGCGACTTTGCGGAACAAACAGGTTCCTGTCCCTCGTGGTTCACTGCGGCCGATTCCGAACAACTCAATTGGTACAAGACGAGTTGGTCGAAATCGATTGCTAGTCTGCAAGATCGTCCCGCAATCAAAGAGACGCTTTCTTTGGCAGATCGATTTGAAAGTTTATTGCATCACGGCCGTCGGATTACCCGATCATTAAATGACAAAGATATTTTTTCGGAATGCTGCATTGCCGCTCAGCACCTACTTCGCGGCCAAGTTGCCGCCGTCGCCGTTCGGAACGGGCAATTTGGTGCTTGGAAGTTGCCACACCGACTAGTCTCACAAGGTAGCGGCGATGCGTTGCTCGAGAACATCGCCGAATGCGAGCCATTTATTTGCAGCGTTATCGAATCTGGCGAAGCCCGAATATTTCAGACCGAAACCGGCTCAAGAAATGGTTGTGGCAGCTTAGTCGTGTTGCCAGTGCGAGTCCGCAACGCCATCACGGCCTGTTTACTCGTTGCGCATCGCGAGATAACGGAGTTTTTTGGACCCGACGAAGTTCGCATCGCGGAATTTGTCGCGACGCTCACCGGGGCGGCGTTAGAAAACGCAGAAGGATTCCGTGATCTACAAGTTCTCAATAGGACACTTGAATCCCGCGTTGCGGAGCGAACCGCTGCCCTAGAACAACGCGCCGAGCAACTCAACTTGAGCAACCTAGCTCTTCGCGAGACAGAAGAGCAGTTACGCCATGCCATCGAAGAAGCCAACCTAGCCAATCAAGCTAAGAGCCGGTTCTTGGCAACCATGAGCCACGAAATCCGAACACCGCTCAACGGTATCCTGGGCATGACGCGACTGGCCTTGTCGTGCAATCCAAATCAACAGCTATCGAGTTACTTGACAACTATCCAAAGCTCAGGCGATGCGTTGTTACGCCTGCTCAACGATTTGCTTGACTTGTCCAAAATCGAGGCGGGCAAAATGACCGTTGAGTCAATTCCGATCGATCCCCGACAATTGCTGAGCGAAGTAGTTGGTCTCATGGCAATTCCAGCTTGGCAGAAGAGCATCGAATTGATCGCTTACTTTGATCCCAAACTACCTCATTGTGTCATCGGCGACGCCGTCCGCCTTCGTCAAGTTGTCTTGAACCTTGTTGGGAACGCTGTCAAATTCACCCCCAAAGGTCATGTGGAAGTTCGGGCAGAGGTCGTCGAAGGCACGTCCGGCAAATCGCCTTCGTGGAAGATTCGTGTCATCGATACCGGCATCGGAATTCCAAAAGACAAACAGTCGTCCATTTTCGAAGCCTTCTCTCAAGCGGACAATAGCATGACACGGCGTTTCGGTGGAACGGGCCTTGGTTTGTCCATCTCCGGAGAGTTGGCGCGATTGATGCACGGCGGAATCACCGTAACGAGCCAAGATGGAGTGGGCAGCGAATTCACCATCGAGCTGCCGCTCGAACCGTCGAACGAAATGCCGAAGCACATGTTGTCAGATATTAGCTTGTCTGGGATGGGTGTTCTCCTGATTGAATCCCAGCCTACGGTGCGCCGTGCTGTGGAATCGTACTTGACCCAATGGGGTGCGACGGTCGTGAGTTGTTCAAGTTACTCCGATTTCGATACCGTCGATCGCCCAGGGCTGAATACGTTTAAGCTTGTCATCGCATCGGGGACCGAAGCCATGGCGTTAATCAACCAAGCCAAACAAGAGGGCGTGCCTGGGCTGATGTTCATGAACCCAGATCAGGTATCACCCGAAGAATACAACTGCTTGAACAAACCTATTTTCCCAATGCCTCTCGCGACCCAAATCCATTCCATCCTGTCGCTCGGAACGCAGGAGAATGTGGCTCGAGAGATTGATGCAACGGCAGAGCCAGGTGCTGCTACTCCAACCAAATCGGTCTCGCTCAATATCCTCGTGGCGGAAGACGGGGAGATTAACCAAATCGTTTTGGTTGGGCTCCTTGAACTGTTAGGCCACCAAGCCACCGTGGCCGACAATGGCTTCATAGCGGTCCAGTTGGCGAAAGAGTCTCGATTCGACGTTTGCTTAATGGACTTAGACATGCCCGTCATGGACGGCGTGGAAGCGACGAAGAATATTCGACTGACGAACTCGGAACTGCCGATTTATGCGATGACGGCACATCATGACCCGCATTATTCGCAAATGTGCTTGAAGGCGGGAATGAACGGGTTTTTGACCAAGCCTGTCGACCCCGATGCGCTCGGAAAAATACTTGACCAGATCGCAGGTTCCGTTTCTTACGTTGCGGTCTAGTTGACCTCACACGATTTACGCCAAATCTCTTCCCGCACTTGCTGGATCGCTGGACAGCAATGCTAGAAAAATGAGGCTGATTGAGGCGCGATGCAGGAAATATCGCGACGACAAGCTCTTCAAGAGGCTTGACGAAAACGAACAACTTTCTAGACTGGACTGACTCGAAAAGACAATTTTGCGGCTGTGGCGAAATTGGCAGACGCGCTAGCTTGAGGTGCTAGTGGGAGCAATCTCTTGGAGGTTCAAGTCCTCTCAGCCGCACTATTTATGGGTTGTTGTTCTTGCTGGATCAACTCTCGTCAACACGCAGCCTTTCACATCGAATCCAGCGACCCCTCGAATGCTGCTCAAAACGGATTCTTGATGTTCTTCAGTCTACCTAGGCTCCACGGTATCTGACCGTACTCTTTGCTTTGTCGCTGCTCTTCTAAAACTCCTTGAAAAATAATTTCCATGTTCTTGCTTGAAACCTCAAGCCGCTCATCGATCCCTTTTCGAACGATCTCGCCATGACTGATTACGTCCGTCCAGCGAGGGTTCGGTTGGATGACGTTCAGCATCGAAGCCATCGGTTGCTCGCGAGTGGCGGCTAGTTCGGACCACTGTCCGTCAAGTTTGTCTGCCGTATACGCTTTGAAATAACGCCAGCCGTCACCGTTTTGCGCTTCGATCATGGTTAAGTATTTTTTAAGCTCTGCGACAAAGTACGTGTGGCTCGCTTCGAAAATGTCGCCTTGCAAAGCAACAACTGGTGTCGACCAGCCTTTGGGGAATTGTTTAAGCGGCGTTTGAGATCGCCACATCTTGCCATCGAGCGACGTGTAAAACAAGAAAGCCGATCGATCGTCGCAAATTACCCAAAAATCGAGCCACGCACTAACCGTTTCAGGCTGCGATTCAAACATCGGTTGCAAAGCGGACCAACCTGATGGATCGTCGATATTGTCGTTAGTTGCAAATGCGGGTTGGTATTCTGGCTCCCACTTGTCGCTGGACGCTTGGCAAATCAAATACCAGCGCCGCTCTGGTGAAAAATAGAAAACTTGCGGCGCGCAAAAATAGCCAGCGTGATTCGGCAGCACTTGCCAACGGGCTTCGTTGGCTTTGTCCCAGTTCCTAAACGAAGCATAGATGATCGAATGACTTCGTTCGATACCGCGCATCGTACAGAATACATGCCAACGATCATTTACCAGTACCACCGAAGGATCTTTGATCGACACCCCAGTAATCCCATCGACGTTTCGCGGCGATACGAGAACAGGATCTGCCTTCCACGAAAACAATGGCTCTTTATTTTTCGTGTCCGATGGTTGTGACTGCGCGAACGACGAGGTCATCCAGCACAGCCAGAGCAGCGAAGGAAGTAACTTGGCCGGCAACGCACAATACCGAACCCACATGCGCTGAATCAACCTCGCAACAAAATCAAAGAACGTTTTGCTTGGCCTAGAAACTGTTTCCTAGACCAATTCAATTCTATCCGAGCGAAACAAGCTGATTCGCTCGTGACAAACAGCTTGAAGTGTCATGCAAAGCGCTCAGGAAAAATGGGCTTGGCAGAAAATTCTGACAAGCCCACAGTATAACTTGAAAAACCCAAGGTCGAAATTAATTCTTAGCAGAAATTATTTTTTGGCCGGGCGGCGTTTGTAACGAGCTTCCATCATCTTAAC
>JANMNK010001089.1:0-5774 GCA_031373875.1 Pirellulaceae bacterium
CCTGTTTAGTCGCACCGCACTGCGACGCTGGACTGTTGGAACAAATTTTGAATCGGAACGTTAAGAATATGAATCGTCCCTGCCTGTTGATGCTCACGTTATGTTTGGCTTTGCTGAATGGCTGCACGCCCAAAGAAACGAAGACGGTCGCTTCATCGGGCACGACGGATTCGTTAGCCAGTGCAGGGGGCAAGAAGAGCGGAATTCCCACCAAGGTCAAGCTGATACTCAACTGGTACCCCGAGGCGGAGCATGGCGGTTTTTATGCGGCGTTGGTCCATGGATATTACCAGCAAGCGGGTGTCGAAGTTGAAATCGTTCCCGGTGCCAAAGGTGTCGTCGTTGGCCCCGAGTTAACTTTGGGACGTGCACAATTTGGCGTTGGAAATGCAGATGACGTTCTCATGGCTCGCGTCCAAGAATTGAATTTGAAAGCTCTCATGGCTCCGATGCAAATCGGACCTCGATGTATCATGGTGCGAGCAGACTCCGGTATCGAGAAATTTGAACAGTTAAAAAACGTCACGCTTCAGATCGATCCATCTCGCCCTTATGTTCCGTTTCTGAAAAGCAAGAATTTGCTTGACCCAAGCGTACAGATTGTTCCTTACAACGGGACCGTCGCTCAGTTGGTTTCGGGGCCGGGATTCGCTCAGCAAGGTTATGTGTTTAGCGAACCGCTGATGGCAGAGCAGCAAGGCGTTCAGGTACGCAACTTGATGATGTCCGATATTGGATACAACCCATACGCTAGCCTGTTGCTCGCTACTGATGAGTACATCGCTGCGAATGCGGACATCGTCCGACGAGTAACGGACGCATCGCTTCGTGGATGGAAAAAATATCTCGATGATCCCAAGGAAACGAATGCGTACATTCTCAAGCAAAATCCGGACGGAATGACTGCGGAATCATTAGCATATGGGGCGGAAAAGTTACGGGGGCTGTGCATTCCAGAAGGAGCTGCTGCTCAGGACTTCGGAAAAATGTCCGACGCTCGATGGAAGGAGCTTCACTCGCAGTTATCCAGCCTTAAACTACTCGAAGGCAAGCCGGTTGACCCGATGAGTTGTTTTACAAACGATTTCGTCAAATAGCGCCAAGAGTAAACTCCTTACGCATTTTTTCTTGAAGTCTCTCACCAAGCGACTGCGCCGGATTCGCGAGCAAGCAACCATTCTTTGACACTTACTCCGCCTCGCGCCGAGTAACCTCCGATCCCCCCGCCGCTTGCGACAACACGATGGCAAGGGATCAACAAAGGAATCGTGTTTTGTGCCATGACAGTTCCTACGGCTCGCGCTGCACCCGGTCTGCCGACTGCCGAAGCAACTTGTCCGTAGCTCATCGTCTCACCGGTTGGGATCTCATAACAACATCGCAGAACTGCCAATTGAAAATCAGTTCGGCCTTCGAGATCAAAATGTTTCCATGGAAACGTTCGCTTGCTGCCAGCAAAAAAGTTCTCCAAATGTTCACCTAACTGGCGAGCTAACTTGGCGTCGGTGTCGCCTGCGGAGTTTTCGTCTCTTCCAGGCTTGTTCCGTTTTTCTTCTATCGTTAGCCGAACTAATTTGCCGCTCTTCCAAGTGGCTACAATCCAACCAAGGGGGCTCGGATGATTGAATTGCCACGAACAATTTGCGGTGTCGGCCTGCGATTTAGTTTGGAGGAGGCTCATAGTGCTGGTCTTTCGGCTTGATACGATCTTCGTAAGAGTTTGAGGATGCGCCTGCAATCGTAGTGAACGAGAAGCAAATGCTAAGTGTCGGTTGCCGAGATTCGCAACAAATCGTGGATTCGCTACAAGTGCGAATTCTCGATCTCCTGGAATAAATCGCTCCAATGCCAGCCGCGTTCGCTTGAACCCAACATTTTGACGATTATCCCAATCAGCATAAGACAACTTGCAGGGCAAAGGAGTAGGGCGAAATTTTTTTTATTCCGGTTTTCGCCAAGTCCGTTGGCCAAGCCGCCAAAACTATTTGAGCGATTTACTATAATAGACATTAGTAGTGAACAGGATGCCGACCAACTCTGTTCTGTGTAGCCTACTTAGTATTACCATTCGACCGCAGCGAGACAATGTTCTCGATGCTGTCATACCCAACTGAATCTTATCGATAAAGGATGCCCGATGAATCAATATGGCTCCATCGCCGATGATTTTTACGTCAACATGCATTTGCAAACCGCGATGGAATTGCCGCAGCAACGTGACGCGTTATTGCATTTTTTCGAGCAGGTACAACGACGGTTTCCGGAAATGCGAAATTTTACTTGTCGGGATCGTGAAACGTTTCTCGACGAAGACAAAGAATCCGGAACATATCGATGGGCAAGCTGCGAAGCAAAACGCATATCGAGCGGAATGGTCAATCCAAGCTCCTATGACGAAGCATTCCAGCTTCACAAAGAAGTTCTGGGCATTGTTCCCTTTGCACTTTCGTTGAGTCATTTGGATTGCGAATACCTGAGTGTCGTCATGGGATTTGACTTTACTTATCGCGGCAACCAAAGCCAGCTCATTGCCGAAGCGATCGGCTTTCCTCCAGCTTTCGAAGGCATGTCCGCGATCCCCGGAGCCAAGTGCATTGGCTACGATCCGAGCATCATGTTCGCGCTCGATGATGAAATGCGAACACAGTGTCGAATATCTTTCGAGTCGCGCGTGACGGAATTGCCCTCCGCGAAAAATGAGTTCCCCGAAGAGCAGCTAAGTGCATTTCTCGCCGTCCGCCGGACCGAAAGTCTGGGCGCGAACGAAAAATTTCACATTGAGTTTGAGAGATTGGCTCTAATCGGAAAAGAGATTTTAGACTCTTACATGATCGAACACATTTTGCAGCCATTACGTGATGTGATCGTCGTCAACTGAACAGCATGTCGGAACAGTTTGCTATGGATAACGGGCAGATTTGAGTAAAGAAATGAATCCAATGCATGTTGCTCAATGGATCGCCATCGTGAATTTTGCCAAGAAGCACCTCTGCCAGTTTCGCATGGGCGTTGTGTTGACGTTATTTCTATTGTCTGCTTTGTCGAGTACAGACTATGTTTTTGCCGACGGGCCGTTCTCGGAAACCGTGGCTCAAGCTTTGACTGACGGTCGAATTAATGAATCGCAAGCCGAGTCGCTGCAAGTGATGCTTGCCGATTCACCCAGCGACCGCCACCGATTTTTTGTGCCAGGCAGCGAGTCACAATTAAACTCCTCGGTGGTTCTCCGTCGCAAGTTGCCAGAACTTTTTGCAGAGCAAGCGGAACTGGAATATCGGCGAGCGTCGGAGTTCGCACAGGCTGGTGATTGGCAGTCAGCTTACGCCTCGCTCTTTCGCGTTGTCGGGTTCGATCCCAAGCATGCCAAGGCAAATCGCATTCTTGAGAATCCCAGCAGCCGAATGAAATTGCGGAAACTCAATGCCAAGATCGATCGGCCTTTGGAGTCGCTTGGTTGGCCCGCCGGTTCATACGCCCAGATTCAAACGCCACACTTTGTCATTTCTAGTCAAGCTCCCGCGAAAATTGCCCACGAAGTAGCTAATATCTGCGAACAATCGTTCTGTTTATGGCAGCAACTGTTCTTTAATTATTGGGGCTCAGCGGAGAATTTAGTGGGAAGAATAGCTGGTCAAGATTTTCCTTTGGGAATCGTTCCCAAATTTCAACTTGTACTGTTCAAGAATCGCGACGATTACTTGCGAGCACTCAAGAGCGCGGAAACGAACATCGAGGTGTCAACCGGCTATTATCATCCGACAATGCACTGCTCGTTTTTCTATTGGGGCGACCCTCGCAGCTCCACAACGTTGCGCCACGAATTAGTGCATCAGTTTTTTCAAGAGTTCGCACGGAACAAAGTCGCTTTGGATGCCGATACGCAATCCGATATTTGGATCGTTGAAGGAATCGCCATGTACTTGGAGTCAGCGTCGAGCCTCGGCGGTGTAGGCTGCGAAGTTGTCGAAGTCGGCGGATGGGATGCTCCTCGCGTCCAAGCTGCTCGTTACCGGCGTCTTCACGACGAGTTCTGGATACCTTGGTCCGAACTACGCCGAGAAGTCGGACAGCATCTGCGAACGCGATCCGACATCAAATTCTTTTATTCCCAAGCTGCCGGACTGACCCATTATTGGATGGACTCTTCGTCCGCCAAACGCGAGGCTTTGGCCAGTTATATTGATTCGGTATACACAGGAACGCCTGATGAAACACTACTAACTGAAGTCGCGGATGATGACACCCTGCGCGCGGAATACGAGCGGTTTTTGACAGTAACTCCGGACCAAATTCGCGGTCGACGGGCGAATGCTGCTAGGCGAGAAATTGTTTTGTCTCGCATGGATCTGACGACATCGGATTTTGACGATTGGTCCACGGCAGCCAGGGACTTGGATTGGCTCGATCTATCCTTTACCAAAATTGATAATCAGCTATTTGCGGACGCGTCCAAACCTTGGAATGTGCGCCGACTGAATGTGGAAAGCACAAAAATTACTGACGAAGCGATCGGAGCAATTGCCAAAATGCCGGCAATCGTTGAACTAGATCTTTCCATGTGCACAATTACCAACGAAGGCTTAAAACAAATCGCCGGCCACCCGCGACTTGCCACGCTTTGGCTGACAGGTACTCAAGTCGACGACGATATTTTGCCCACGTTGCAGTCTTTGAAAGCACTCGATTACGTTAACCTTGATGACACGATGGTCACCAAGGACGGCTGGAAAAAGATACAGGCAGCGATTCCCAAGCTACGTAAGAATTAGGGAATCGTGAATCCAGACCTTTACCCGAACGAAACGTTTGCATCTGCATTTGAGCGAATTCGCGATGACGGCTGGATTGCACGTTGCGAATTCCATGACACGCTGGATTCTACCAATGATTTCCTGAAACGTTCCATCGATGTTGAGCCCGACCAAAACTTGCCACGTCTGGTTGTAGCACTGAATCAGACTGCGGGCAGAGGTCGTGGACAAAATCGATGGTGGTCGCCTTCAGGTGTTCTAACGTTCTCGATACTTACTTCCGGTCAGTTGAAAGAACGAACTCACGAACGCCTGCCAGAGCTTTCGTTGGTGACCGCCATCGCCGTTGCAAATACACTGGATAATATTTTGTCGGTTCCCAGTGAGTTGAAATGGCCGAATGATGTGTATGTGCAAGGCAAGAAGATCTGCGGGATCTTAGTCGAATCGACGATGAAAAATAGGTCGGTCCACTCGGTGATTGGAATTGGTATCAACGTCGCAGTGGATATCTCCTCCGCTCCCGATGACATTCGCGAAAGGGCAACCAGCATGCATCTGCATGCGACGGCGCGACCAAATTTGGACGAAGTGCTTGTGCTATGCGTTCAAAGCTTGGCGGAAAGTATTGAGCGATGGCAGGCCGACAAAAACTACGTGGTAACAAGCTTTCGGAGCCGATGCTATCTGCAAGATAAATTTGTCGAAGTCGATTTGAACGGGTCAACCGTAAGAGGAATTTGTCAAGGAATCAACGAGCAAGGCGAGTTGCTTGTTCAAAATGAAACGGGACAAAGAACTTCAATTCGGGCAGGAGTGATTCGCGTGATCCAGTCGGCTTGAGATTTAGTCTAAACGGCGTCACATCCCTGAGCATTTCGCCACTTGCAAGGATCGATCTGCATGCTTCAAAACAACACACTGGGTTTTAAAATGCACTGGGGTTTATCGAGAGCGGTGATTCCGGATATAGTTGCTGTCGGCTGTTCGCTGTTCGACACTTCCAGATAGGCCTGTATTGCC
>JANMNK010000660.1:0-7344 GCA_031373875.1 Pirellulaceae bacterium
TGCCGTAAAGGTCGTCACCGACGACTGGAACACCTCGCGTTGCAGCTTGCAAGCGAATCTGATGCATACGTCCCGTCTCCAGTTCGATTTGAACCAGCGACTGTTCTTTCGATTTTGCCAATACCTTGAAATGAAGCACAGCTTTTTTTGCTTCGGGGTGTTCGCTCGGAACTATTTCTGCTTGGGCCTGTTCAGGTATTTTTCGCATCCAATCGACCCAGGTTCCCTCGTCCGTTTCCAGGGTATTTTCGAAAACTGCCAAGTACAATTTCCGCACGATACGCGATTCGAACTGACTGCAAAATCGTTTCAAAGCCCGCTGATTTCTTGCAATCAACAAAATTCCTGAAGTACCACGATCCAATCGGTGCGGAAGTCCAATAAAAGGTTGATGCGGGGCGTTGGGTCGTGAGGATAACAAGGATCGTAACTGGGTCTCCACGCTTTCGATGCCAGAAGCAGCTTGTGTGAACAAGCCCGGCGGCTTGTTGACGACCAAGTACGAAGGTTCTTCGAGTAAGATAGTGATGGAATCCATCAATTTAGGTTTACCAAAACTAACAAAGTCCAACTGCGATGTATTGCGGCGGCAATGCGATGAGCGCATAAAAAAACGAGGAGTTCCGGCCACGAAAACACGCTATGACTACAGCAATATCTTCTACGAACCCCTCGTTCAATCGACATTTGTAGTGAATCACTCGGATGGGTCAAGGGGTTTTTCAATTTTCTACACTATTTGAGTCGAGTCACGAACCGTGTTTTGTATCGATCCGAACGAATGGATGAATCGATTATGAGTGATCAAAAAGACAAAACGATTCAAAACCAGTCGATCCATTTCGTCACTGGCAAGCTGGCCGAACCCATCGTCCGAAATGTGGTTTCCAAGTTGGCTAACGAAATCCATTTTTCCTATTCTATCGACGTACTGCCTATCACCGTCGCCGCATTGATGACTCCAAAATGGTTGTTGCGGCATATCCAAGTTCCCGAAGGAGCAACACGCGTGATACTGCCCGGATACCTTGCAGATGGTGCAATGGAAATTGAAAAAGCTTTGGGAGTGCCGACCGAATGTGGCCCCAAAGATGTACGCGATTTACCAAGCTTATTCGGCAAAAAACGCTTGATTCCCGATGACTATGGTCGCCACTCGATTTCAATCTTGGCTGAGATCAACAACGCGCCGCGTATGCCGCGAAACGAGCTATTGTCACTAGCTGCGCGATATAGAGACGCAGGAGCTGACGTCATTGACCTCGGTATGGAGCCAGGTTCAAGATGGGCAAACGTAGCAGACGTTGTTCGTGAATTAAACGACAATGGTTTCACTGTCTCAATCGATACTTTTGATCCCTGGGAAGCACAGACCGCAACCCGCGCGGGTGCCATACTTGTTCTCTCGGTGAACAGTTCCAACTGTAGTGCTTCGGCAGATTGGGGAGCCGAAGTAGTCGTCGTTCCCGATCAAGGAATGGACTGGCAAAAAAGTTTGACAAAAAGTATCGATTTTCTGACCTCCAAAGGCGTTTCGTTCCGAGTCGACCCAATCCTTGAGCCAATTGGTTGTGGATTTGCGCACTCGCTGCACCGGTATTTTCGTGCTCGACAAATTTTTCCGGAAGCGCCCATGCTGATGGGTATTGGCAATCTGACAGAATTAACCGACGTGGATTCCGCCGGCGTCAATTTTTTGCTTTTGGGCATCTGTGAGGAATTGCGGATTGAAAGTGTTCTCACGACGCAAGTCATACCGTGGGCTCAAACTGCAGTTCGAGAATGTGACATTGCACGGCGGATGGTCTATTTTGCCGTTTCGCATCAGACACCACCGAAACGAATCGACGATCGGCTTATCATGCTGCGAGACTCTAAGACTTCCCGGCTAGGAGAAGATGTCATAGCTCAAATGGCTTCGGCGATCAAAGACAACAACTACCGGATCATATTAGACGAAGGACAGATACACCTAGTCAGCGCTAATGTGCATTTGATCGGGACAGATCCATTTGACATCATGGAGCAATTGTTCAAATTGCCAGAATCAAGAAATGTAGATCCAAGTCATGCTTTTTACCTGGGCTTTGAAATGGCAAAAGCGTTAACGGCGATGACGTTAGGAAAAAGATACGAACAGGATGAAGCATTGAATTGGGGCATGCTGACGCGTTCCGAAAAACATCACCGACTTGTCCGTCATCGTCGTGCAAGCGAGTAACAAAAATCGCGGACCTTGTTTCGTATTGTTGGACATTGAATCAATCAATTTCCGAATGATCCCAATGCGTCAAGTTCAACAGCGTGTGTGTGCATGGTACCATGGGACATACACTAACTAGTCTTTCTACCTCAATCTATTTTCGTAGAACCCTACAATTTTGCCAACCGATAATTCCAAGAGCGACCGATTGCCGTTGGTTCATGTGCTGCCATCACATGTCGATGTCCAATTTGCTTTCGAACGCTTGTGGCATCTGCCCGGCTGCTGCGTTCTCGATAGCGCGATGCCGCTTGCTAACTTAGGGCGATACAGTTTTGTAGCGGTCGAACCATTTGAGACAATTCGGATTCAGCGAGCCCATGCGGATCCATTGGCCAGTTTGGCGAACTTGATGGAACGTTATTCGACCAAATCTGTCCCTGGATTACCTCCATTTCAAGGCGGCGCGGCTGGCGTCTTCAGCTATGAATTTGGCCGATGCTTCGAAAGATTCCCCGCCGCCCAACACGACGAGTTCGGCGTTCCGTTGGCAGTGATCGGATTATACAGCACTGTTTTGGCGTGGGATCACAAAACGAAGCAGGCGTGGATTGTAGCGCAGGGCTATCCCGAAGTCGACAGCGACAACCGAATACGATCGGCCGAAGCAAGTATACGCCGCATCTGCGATCTTTTATCAACTTCATGCGTGACTCGAAACCGTTCCGAGATGAATCTGCACGCTTCAGCTCACGGGTTAACCGCACCTCAATACGAAACTCGCCTTGGTCAAGCTTGGCTTGGCAATTTCGACAGCACCGGCTTCCGAAACGCAGTTGATCGAGCGCGCGAATACATTTATGCCGGCGATATTTTCCAAGTCAACTTGGCTCAGCGGCTCATGCGACGGGCGATATGTTCGTCCGTCGATCTGTTCTTGAATATGAGGCAAATCAACCCTGCCCCGTTTGCTGGGTATTTTGACATGGGCACCGCCCAAGTAATCAGCGCCTCGCCGGAACGATTCCTGCAAGTGCGAAATCGGATCGTTGAATCGCGACCAATCAAGGGAACCCGCCGACGACAACCAGAGTCGCCCGAGCGAGAGGCCGCCTTACGATCGGAATTGCTTCATTCAGAAAAAGATCGCGCCGAGAATACGATGATCGTCGATTTGATCCGAAACGATTTGTCACGTATTTGCTTAGCCGATTCGCTTCGTGTCACACAGCTTTGCGAATTGGAGTCTTATCCATTTGTATTGCATCTGGTGAGTGCCGTCGAAGGCCAACTCCCGCAATTCGCTCATCCTATCGACCTATTAGCTGCCACATTTCCTGGTGGGAGCATAACAGGAGCCCCCAAAGTGCGCGCGATGGAGATCATTGCCGAACTTGAGCCGACTGTACGAGGGCCCTATTGCGGTTCCATGGGTTACATTGGTTTTGATGGTACGATGGATTTAAACATTCTTATTCGAACAGTTACAGCCAGTCATGGCTGGTGGCAAGTTCAAGTGGGCGGTGGCATCGTGGCCGATAGTCGCAGGGAGGCAGAAGAGGAAGAAACGTGGACCAAGGCAGCCGGGATTGTTGCGTCCATTGATCGTTCGGCAAAGAACTCATGATTGTCCTAATCGATAACTACGATAGTTTTGTTTACAACCTTGACCGCTATTTGCGGCGACTTGGCCAACATACTTTGGTTGTTCGAAGCGATGCAATCTCAGCCGACGCCATCGAAAGGCTTGATTGCTCAGCGATCGTCATTTCGCCCGGTCCAAAAACGCCCGATGACGCTGGGTGTTCGCTTGAAGTTATCCGCCGTTTGAGCCACCGATTACCGATCTTAGGAGTTTGCTTAGGCCATCAAGCCATTGGTCAAGCTTTCGGCGGCAGGTTGGTCCGAGCGATTCAGCCCGTGCATGGCAAAGCCAGTCTGATTCAGCGTACCGGACCAAGCCGCTTGCTCGCAGCCTTGCCCCAAGAATTTAATGCGGGTAGATACCATTCGCTTGTAATCGATGCCGAGCAGATTCCCGAATCACTTTGCGTCACTGCGAAAAGTTTGGATGGGCAGATCATGGCGGTCGAACATCGTACTCGAAATGTGTTCGGCGTTCAGTTTCACCCCGAGTCGATTTTGAGCGATTTTGGCTACGAAATATTGGCTTCGTTTTTGAAGCTCGCCAATTTGCAACTGCCTGCACATTTGCCCAACAGCGACATCACAACAATGGGAACTAAGACTTCCGACTGATTGACTCAACGCGACTAAGAACTGTTCCGTCGGATACGGTCGTCTCGATCTGTTGATTGACTTGGAAGTCTGACGTTTTGCGAAGTAGGGAATGTTTTGATGCATCACGTGTCAAACTGTAGCCTCGGCCTAGCACTCGCAATGGGCTGAGAGCTTCGAGAGCGCCGGCAGCCTGCTCGAGTTCTTTAGATCGCAAAGTCAAACGGTTATTGACGGCTTGAACCAACCGCAAATTGACTTCATCAAGCCTTTGTTCCCATCGCAAGATGTTCTCGACCGGGCGGCTCAATGCAGGTCGTGATGCCAGTTCAATTAACCGCATGCGAATAGCGTCGAGACGGGTGAGCATGGAACCGTCCAATTGACGTAGTACGGATTGCAGGAGCTGATTCATCTGCAGTTGGTCGGGGACGATTCGCTCTGCCGCTTCGGTCGGAGTCAACGCTCGGACGTCGGCCGCTAAGTCTGCGAGTGTGACGTCAATCTCATGACCGACAGCCGACACAGTTGGAATGGGACAGTCAGCAATTGCGCGAACGACGGCTTCTTCGTTGAAGGTCCACAGATCTTCGAGCGAGCCGCCACCACGTCCCACGACCAGAACATCGAGCTTTGGCCTTAATTTGGCCGCCAAGCGAATTCCCTTCACGACATCGCTTATCGAGCCTTCGCCTTGGACTTTGGCTGGAATAATTATTATCTCAACATCATTCCAACGCCGACGCAAGACTTCCAAGAAATCGTGAACGGCAGCTCCGGTTGGACTTGTCACAAAACCGATGCGTCTAGGAATCGGTGGCAGCGTTTTCTTCCGGCGAGGATCAAACAAACCCTCGGCGGCCAGTTTCGCATGCAGTTGGCGAAACGCCAATTGTAGGGAGCCGATCCCTTTGGGTTCAATGCTCTGAATATTGAGCTGATACGTTCCACGCGGTGGATAGACATCGACGGTTCCACAGCACATCACCGACATTCCATCCTCAAGACGAAAAGGAAGTTTTGCCGCCGTGGAACGCCATATCACAGCGCGCATCTGACTTTGCTCGTCCTTCAGTGTGAGATACACGTGCCCACTTTGCGGACGCGAAAGTTCTGAGATTTCTGCTTCCAACCAAACACGCGAAAATGCTTTGTCGAGAGTCTGTTTGATCAGGTCATTAAGCTGGGAAACCGTTAAGGGTTCGGACTGGCTTGTTCCCGGAGCAGATTTCCGGCGAGTTTTTGCTGACGGCGGAGATTCGGAAGAGTCTTCGTCATCACTCCATAAAAAAGGTGTTGTCATTTCGCGAATCCTCTTGTGACCGATAAGTTGTAATGCGAGCTCACAAACTTTGCGAGCGGTGAAAAGGGGGCCCGTCAAGAGAATTGCAGTTTCTGACCCGACGCTATAAGAATTAAAGAGCCATAATCGACCGCACTGGATAGAGGGGGCGAAAGTCTTGGTCAGCCTACCAATCGGGATTGAGGCTGTTCAAAGAGTTTGACCGTACTTGCTTTTTCTGGTTTCGCAAGAGGACGCATGCTGGCGAATTGATTCCGAGAATAATAATTTGTTTCTGGATACAAAGGAAACGAACCTTGCATGTCAGAATTCGTCGTTGCCCATGCTTCGGCTTCGTTCGAAAGAGTCGTCAAGGTATGCTGTACTTCTTGGCGATAAAATTCTAAGCCGTCACGCCCAAGACGGTTTGGGATTGCGATTCGCGAACTCATCAATAACCGCGCTCGTGATCCAGGCTTTGGAATCGCTGCGTGATCCCATGCCCGGGTATAGCGCCAAGGACGATCAAAACCGATGCCCATGAGGATTAGCGGCATTTGAAGTTTCGATGCGAGGAAAATGCAACCCGGTGCTAGTTCGCGTCGAGGACCCGTTGGACCGTCTGGCGTTATTCCTAGGCTCACGCCTGGCGCTACTCTGAGCATTTCTCGCATGGCTTTTACGCCACCCCGCGTCGAAGAGCCTCGCACCGGTTCATAGCCCAAAAATTCACATGTCGTTGTCAGTAACTCGGCGTCGCGATGTTGACTGAGCAAAATTGCAGGTCGCCAGCGGCTACCAAACCAAACAGCAAACGAAATGTATTCGTGCCAGAAAATATAAATAGCAGGACTTCGAAATTCCGGCGCGCAAGGCCAAGCTTCGGGCGAATAACAGGCCGCTCGACATTCGAGTGTATTCATCCAAGCATGAAGCGCTTTGCTTATTGCAAATCCACCCAAGCGTGAAAGAGGTCTGGGTATGTTCTTCATGGACTATATCTTCCATTCCCCAGTGAAGACTTCTCGCGCCGGCCCAGTCATATGGACGTGATTCGTTGCTTCATCCCATCGTAGGACAAGATCTCCGCCAAGCAAATGAATGTGGATTTCGCGATCGGTATTGCCGGTCAATACTCCAGCGACACAAACTGCGCTCGCGCCGGTCCCGCAAGCCCATGTCTCGCCAGATCCTCGCTCCCACGTTCGTTGCCGAACTTCGTTTCGTGCCAGAACTTCGACGAATTCGACATTGGTGCGTTTCGGAAATCGAGCATCCATTTCGATCTTTGGTCCGATCTTCAGTACTAGTTCATCGCTGGCGTCTGGAACAAAGATGACACAATGGGGATTACCCATCGAAACACAAGTAGCGTGAAGCGAATGGCCGTCGACCTCCAGCTTCTGATGAACAACATGCTCCAATCCCGCACCCAACGTGGTTGGGATTTTATCGGGACGAAGAATGGGTTGCCCCATATCCACGGTGACTTGTTCTGCCAAGTTCCCGACAGAGTGAATCTTGACAGTCAGTATGCCGGCTCCTGTTTCAATTTGTAGTTGATCGCGATGACAGATGCCGTGATCGTAAACGTATTTTGCAACGCATCGGATGCCGTTCC
>JANMNK010001098.1:0-3730 GCA_031373875.1 Pirellulaceae bacterium
CATCGATCGGATCTACTATTCCTTTAGAAAAAAGCTGACTCCAGATACGATTCACTTCGATGCGAGCGAAATAGGGATTATCGGGCGCAGTCAGCCAGTCCGCAAAAACCTTACGAACCTCTGCGTCCGATTTGAGCTCAATGTTGGTAGCACCCGGCAGCCAAGCCTGCATGATTTGTCCTGTCCTAGGCTGAATGACGTTGCCAGCGTCGGCCTCCCAGATCACGAGCTCGTTTGGTCTCGATGTTTTCTTGCGTTGAACACGTTCAAAGAAAACACCCATCGCATAGTAGTTATCCTGCGTCCAACGTTCGAACGGATGGTTATGGCATTTTGCGCACTGCAGTCGTGCGCCGAGAAATACTTGCGAGATCGTCTCAACGCAGTCGTTTCGGTCTGTCGCTGAGCGGAAAAAATTCGCTGGCGGATTGGTCAAGGTACTGCCAGTTGCTTCGAGCAGTTGATGGGCGAATTCGTCGTACGGCATGTTCGTCGCAACCGAGTTCTCTATCCATCGAAAGAACTTGTACGTGCCTTCGTCACCAAGCGACTTTGTTGTCAGTCGTAACAGATCGCCCCACTTGAGCGCCCACCACTTTGCAAATTCGGGGCGTTCGAGCAATTCATTGATCTTCCGAGTGCGCTTGTCAGCCGATGCATCTGCGAGAAACGCTTGAACTTCTTCTGGACTCGGCAGAATGCCAATCGTGTCCAAGTGCACTCGTCGCACAAATTCCGAGTCGGTGCAGACTTCTGATCGATTGATCTGCATTTGACGTAGTTTTGCATTGACGTTTTCATCGACAAAGTTGTTCGCACCGGGATCGGTCCAAACAAAGCTGGCCGATGGTTCGAGGAAAGCAATTGGCAAGGATTCGATATGCTCAAGAAAGCGAATCAAGACGGCCGCCTCACCATTTCCCGTTCGCTTGACCAATCCATCACGTGATACGACAACAACATTTGCATCCGACGAGTCGTAAACGGCGAGTTGCGTCAAGTCACGTTTTGTTCCGTCCGAGAATACACCTGTTACTGCAAGCTGTTGCGCGTCGATCGGACTTCGTAATATACGTTTGCTGGACGGGAAAATTTCCAACTTAACGCATCGCGGCGTATTAGGTGCATCGAGTTTCGCACCTTGCGTGATCCACTTCGTAAGGATCGGATACGCCGAGTCTGTGGGACGCAACTGCAGTCCACCACCATGAGCGGTCTTCATCATGGGTTTGGAGATTAATAAACTCTTGGCGGCATCTAATCGATTAATGCGCCGTCCGAATTCCTCCGCAAGCAATGTCTGCTGGTCGATTTTGGGATCGAAGGCTCGTAACGACAAACGAAAGCCAGCTTTTCCGCTGGGAGAACCGTGACACGCGCCGGAATTGCATCCGTTCTTTGACAAAGCTGCAAGAACACCCGTTTCAAACGGAACCTGCCAAGGCACTGCGGCATTCGACACGGTCACCGGAATCGATGTTTGAACACTTCCGGCTTGAACGATCAGTTGTGCGACTCCGTTCCCGACACCGACGACGGACTGCCCACGTAACTTGAAAACATTTTCATCCGACGAGCTGAGTGTGGCGACGCGCGTCAAATCGTACGTTTGGCCGCTTTGGCCGGTCGCGCTGACAACGATTTGCCTTTCTTCGTCGGTATCGTGTAAAGCAATGTCCTTTGGAAAGACGTCAATACTCTGCACGTCTGCCAGCATCGCTGACGACGGAGCATCTTGAGAAACTGCACAGTCGCAAGTAATGAGCGCGAGCACAACGGATGGGACAAGTAACATTTTCATAAAGTACGAGCGCGCAAAAAGTTTGTGCCACTTAATTGATTTGAAACTAGGCAAGCTCATCATGGCTGCTTGATCTCCATCGCGAATGGTTTCGATTCGACCGTAAACTCACGGCCGGCAAATGTGGATGTAGCCGTTAGCCGAACATCGTCAAATGTTTTGATTTCAACATCTGCAGCGGCCTGCAGTTCGACTTCGATCTCTTTTTGATCGACCGCAACTGTAACTGATTCAGGCCCGGTTACACCTTTGGGAAGGTTCTTGAGTTTTGCCGTTATAGTTTGTGGTTCGTCGCCGTTTCGCTCAATCTGGATGGCCAGCTTTTGTGATTGGCCTGGAACAAGCGGGCCTTTTGCCGTTGCGGCGACTATTATGGGATCGATCCAACGGATAGGGATTGGGAACTGTTGCATTTTTTCATGTTGCTGGAAATCGCCAATAGCGAGCATGTTCACAAGCTCCGGCTCTGCCAGATTATCAGTTGCACGAGTCAGTTTTAGGGAAAGCTGATCTCCTTCGACTTTTACTTCTTGCGAAAACTTCTCCGGAAGATTCTGAACGATCAAAGTTATAGGATCCTTGAATTCTGCATTCGTCCGCGTCAAAGCCCACTTGAGAGTTGCGTCGGGAAAGACCCTTGCAAAGATCAACGGCCCCGGCGGTTGTGCGTTGAAATAATCCGGTTTTTGTTCGGAGCCCGTCACCATGATCTGCCCATCGGTGAAGGGCGGCGGGTAATTTACATGGGGAGCACGCAAGCGCAGCAAGCCTGTGCTTCGTACCAGCGTTTGGGGTGATCCAGGCCGACGAGCGACTAACCGAACGGCAGCCAGCGATTCGGCCGTCCAGCCCTCCGCCGACGCCAATAGCAGCTTGTGTTCATTGCCGCTCGCTAAGACTGGATTGATAATTTTCAGCTTGTGCGATTCATTCAGCAATTGAAATTCTATCGGTCCATCGTAAGCGGATCGGGCGATTTGCAAATCAATCGCGGCCAAGCCATTTCCAGGTTCAACAATAAATCGATCGCGAGTCTTTGCATCAGGTTTTAAGAAACACTGAAAGCTCGAATTGGCCAAGGGCTGCACGGAAACGTAATAATTAAAAGCATTTCCACCGCGATGTAACAGGTCATCGACTGACAAAGTGTAACTTTTGGAATCGGCAAAAGCGTAGTCAAACAAAAATTCGTCAGCTTCGGTCACAGTTGTCTCCGCAACCTTGGCACCTGCATCGTTCGTCAATCGCATGCGCAACAAAGTAGGCGCCCCGAGGCTCGCAGTCATAGCAGCGAATCGGACGGTTTGTCCTTGTTCGCCTTGAATTAGGTAGCGATCCACTTCGCGGGGTTTGGACAGTCGACCGTTAATGCCGACTCCGGGTGCGGCGACTGGCAGCGTTTGCTGCTGGAAACTGTTTTCAATGTAGATCGGCAAATCGCTCGCTGCCGAAGCAACCCAGGAAGATGATTTAAAGCCAGGGATTCGAGACGATCGAAAAGTGACGTGTTCGCCCAACGTTTTTTCAAGTTCGGTAGATAAGGCTGGGAGAAGCAACTCATCGATTCCGCTGAATGTAATCAAAGAGCGCGCGTGGGCAGGCAGCACCAGCGGAAATGCTTGACCGACCACCGGGAAGTCTCCAACCCGAAGTCGATATCGTCCGCCTGCTGCGTATCGGCTATCACTGAGCTCGATAACGTATTCGCCGGCTTCGATTGTTTGAAACGCGAATTGCGTATCTGGCCCCAAAAGGTCGTCGTCCTGGAAAATAAGTTTGTCGCCCTTGGGTCCGTACATCCGAACAACAGGATCAAATGGCGAGCCGATTCGCTGCGACTGAACTTCGACTGCAACGCGTTGACCGGCATCTAGATGGAATCGGTAATAATCAGCAGAGGAACCGTCGCTCATGCCATCGACGGCGGAC
>JANMNK010001174.1:0-9273 GCA_031373875.1 Pirellulaceae bacterium
GCGAATTTTTCTTTAGCGCGGTGTGAATTTGTATTTTTGCTCGCCATTCTAAAAACCAATAAACAAAAATCGTAAAAAAAAAAATACCAACGACCGTTCCTTGGCAGAAGCGGCCCCAAAGCCAACCTCCCATAATTCCGACGATGAAAAATGGGATGACCCCGTACCATCCGAAATCGAGGTAGGAGCCCGCAAAGGCCGGCATTGAAGTAACCGTTGTTATTCCGCGAAAACGTAAAGCCTCCAACCGCTCCGTCATAGTTTTCAACACCATTTCCTGTCCGAAAAGTCGACCTCGAATCTCGTCGATGTCCACGACGTGGTGGATGAGCGGAAATTTCCAAAGCCACTCCGTCCAGAAATAGCCTTGCCCAGCTCCCTCTATTGTCATTCGGCCATCCAAAATGGCGGCCTCCGTGTTGTAGGGAGTAAACAAGTAGCGAGCAATTTCTTGAGCTCCTGAAAATCGGTCGCTCACCGTTGTGGCTCGTACCATTTTCAGCCCTACAAACACACCGACTAATACCAGTCCGCTTAGAGCGGTGATCATTACCGCGCGACCAAAGCGGAAATTTCTCCTGCCCGGCCATACCAAAAAAACGATCAAGATGGCAAGCAGTGGTCGTGCGATAAAATTTCTCTTAATTGTCGTCATGCATGCGAAAAAAAATGTGAAAGCATAGATCATGCAGAATTTTCGCGTCCAGGAACCCGAAGGAGAGCCGCGATATATTTGGTACACCAGAGGTGCCATAACAGACGAATAACCCGCCAACATAATCCAAGGAGTGTTCTCCGCGAAATCGGAAGCGTTTTTCATCTCATAAAAAATGTTATTGCTGGACCCGGTTATGATGGACCGCCAAGCGGACAGTCCACCAACTCGAATAAAGCTGAGGATGGATAAACAATTAATGAACGAGAAAATTGAAAGTATGACGTTCGTGGAGATTGGGTAATCACGAAGTGCGGATTCAGCGACGTGCTGCGTCCTGCTCGTCAGCCACTTTCCCCCCGATCCCAACCAGATTCCTAGGATCGTCACGCCGATACAGGCGAAATTGAAAAGTGCCACTCGCGAATTGAGAAAAAGATAATTCGTATCGCCAAACCACTGTTGATAAAGGCCGGGAGGAAAAACCCAGGCCATCAAGAAAATGGCCGTTCCAATAAGCACCCAAAAATAAGGGTGAGCCAGTCTCGCAGAAGAAGCATTGAAATGCGGTAGCGGAACTTCATCATCAACTACGTCATCTTCATAGGAATGGGAAAAATTCTCGTAATTGTCCTCGTTCTCGTCTGAGTGTTGCTGTCCGGCGTTAAGCATGGTCAGGTCTATTACTGGAATTATGAAAAATGAATCCGCAAAGCGATGTACGCAAGTAAGTTTTAAAACGACGTTACTCGACTGCGATTTAATTATTGAACGAGTTTAATTGCGACTCTGTTCGATCTGCCCTGTTACTTGAGTTTGTCCTCGAACGGCTCGTCATCACTTGAAGCGGTCGAGCGGATGATGCCGAACCAAGCAACCAAAAAAACACGAACTGGTAGTCAGGTGCGAGCCAAACGGTACCAACGACCAACAGCATCGCACCAAACGCACTCGCGAGCATCGCCACCATGACATCGCGATTATCTCGTTTGTTCCAAGTCATAAAGCTTAAACGAAGGAAGGCGGATAGGCAAAGACCAATGAATGAAATTAGTCCCATCCAACCAAAACGCAATGCGATCAATAGATAGGAATTGTCAACGAACTTCCAGTGCTTCAATGCTCTTACATCTTCAATTTGAACCCCGACACGTGGCGGAAAGTCTTGTGTGGCTGTGCTGCCATATCCAAATAAACCACCCTTGAGAACGGCCGGAGAGTAGAGCTTGAATTCGTGCCAGCGAGTCATTGATCCGGAGTACTCGACGTATTCTCCGCCCTGCTTTATCAACGGTCCTTGAAGCCGATTGGTCGAAATTCTGCCTGTCTTATTCATTACCGTTTTTACTGTCGGCCAAAAGACAACGACACCAATCAATAGAACTGCGAGCGAGAACGCAGTCGGCAATCGCATTTTCGGGACGATCAAAAAGGTCAAGATAGCCACGAATGCCCCGATGCCAAGAATGGGAGCTCGCGACACTGTAAAGAAAATTCCAAAACAACCCACGATGAACGGAATGATTGCGTACGCAGGCCATTGTCGTTTGATTGCCCTATACGCCGCATATCCCGACCAAGCCAGTAACATCAATTGAACGTTTCCAAAATAGATTGCGTGAGATCGCGTGCCCCACGATCGTATCAATCCCCACCGTGCAGTATCTCTGCCGAAATTCTCGTCCGGTCGCCATCCATGAATCCATTCAAAGGGATGAATCGCTGTAAGCGATTCCAAAGCGCTATCGACACCGAGAATCGTTGCCGCTCCAACGGCAAATGGAACGAGTTTTTCAACGTCCGACCATTTTTGAAATGCCAATCGGCCGGCGATGTAGGGGCAGGCCCACTCGGTGTAGGCTCGAAGTAAGAAAACCCAACTCCATCCTTCGACTAACGTGTCGGAAATTAAATGCGTTGCTAAAAACATCAAACCAAAATAATCGACGATACCCAGTCGTAAAGGAAATGTCGCTTTGGGATGCACACAATACATGCACAAACAAACGATCGTCGCTGCATGACTGACGTAAAACGGCAATCGAAGAAATTCGACGTTGCACCACGAAGGCACCAGCATCAGCACGATCACTGCCAAGCCCATCGCGAATTGCGGTGAGACTTTTATTGACGCAATCAACCAGATCACGGCGATTACGAGAATCGTTCCCAACCAAACTGCCATTTATCGCTCACTTTGTTGCTGATGTTGCAAAACGGATGGTTGCGATCTGTGGGATTCACTTACCGTTTGGTCCTTGGCCAGCCAATTTTGCCACGCAGCAATATAGCTATCAAGAACCATTGCAGTCTCCCGACCAAGACAAGAAACATCCAAGGCAGCACCGATCGTAAGCTTTCCGGCAGCAAAGCTCAATCCGACGCCTAAAGCCGTTTTGGGTCGTAAAGGCGGTACACCTACAATACTCTTTAGAACCAAACCACCGACCACAGGACAGCCATCTTGGTGCGTATAACGTTTTCGATGACGCCTCGTGACGTCACCAAGATTCGTCAATATAGCCGTCGCCATGGGCAAAGGAATGCGAAGTGTCAGCCTTGCAATCCGTGAGATAAACGGAATGGATTGCAACAACCCAAGAATATCAACAAAGTCAACACCTAGCCGTAAACTGCGAATGATCTCCATATGTTTATGGGTCAAGCCATGGACCGTGGTCCAGTCGGCAGTCTCCCAAAGGTGCGCACCGACAAAAGCAAAACTAAATCGATTCGCTGCCGGTAACGTCTTATCGCGAAGCGTGCGAAGGTCGGTTGGTACCAATATGCGAAGTCGATGTTTTGGTTTCGATCGTCCGTGCCGAACGTTCCAGTCGGCGATGGTCTGCATTAGTAAAGCGATCGCCACTTCGTTGAACCGTTCCCCACGTCTGTCGCACGCCTCCAATATCTGTGTCGAAACAACTTGCGATAAAGTTCGATGATGATACGAGACGACGCTGACGGACCTTGGAGTCTTAATTCTCTTTTCGCCCGTAACTCCAAACATCGCGACCGGTCCTAAAACGTGAAACCGGTATGCATGGAGAAGTTTTTCCCAAATGGTCGTTGGACGAGAATTCTCATCGGGCTGGGGTCGATAGAAACAATCTCGATCAACCAAATCTTTCGGCTCAAGTCTCGGCCAATCCGGCCCTTCACAGTCGCCATCCAATTCACTTGCGTCTTGAAGACCCTCTACGGTCGCAGGACGCGATGATTGAGCGGTTAGGTGATCGTAGGCCAACATCAAATCTCTCAAAAATACACGAGCGCCAAGTCCATCGCAATTTGCGTGATGGAAATCCAAAACCAAGTTGGCTTGTCCGACTTCGTTGCATCCCCATATTCTTAACGCGGCAAATTGATCAGGCTTTTTCCAACACTTCTCAAAACCCTCTGGCGCATTCTCAAAGTTGCCCCGGCCCCAAGCAAATTGAAAGCTCGCGAATTCTCCTAAGACCCAATGCTTAGGACGAATCGCATGATCGGGTTTGGCAAGCAGCATGGCATGTCGTCGAATCGCGACTTCGACAGCGCGGCGAAGTCGTGGGCCATCGATTTCGCCTTCAAACTGCATGCCTATTCGAAAACGTTTGGGATATCTCGGAGAATCATCCCAAATCATAAAACGCTCCATGCGCGCCAGGGCAAGCGGGAATAACGACTGCCCTAATATTTCGCTTCGTGGAACAGAGACTTTCCAAGCATCCATGAGTCTGGCTTCACACAATAATGATGCGAACAAATAATGGTACGAACTAAGTTGAGGCGGATCGTTTGCGATTGTCGCAAAAATGAAGCCTCGCTAGCAAGAGAAACTTTGCCGCAATTTTTCAAGAACGGCAAACTTAACCATGCAAACAGGCACCGCCATCGACGATCAGCGTGTGTCCTTGAACCAGATCGCTTGCGGGAGAGCACAAGAAATAAATCGCGTCGGCTACATGCTCCGGTCCCAACGTTTTGCCTTTGCCGACAAGCAGCTTTTCATTGACTGCGGTGAATATTTCTTGGGGCAATAATTTTGTTGAGTTCGTGGCCACCAGTCCTGCCAAAACACAGTTGCAATTGATGCCGAACGGGCCAAGCTCTAGCGCGAGATGGCGAACAAGACTTTCTAACGCAGCTTTCGAAGCACCAATCAAACCGTAGGCCGGTAATGCACGATGCGATCCATGACTAGAGATAGCTACAATTTTCCCGCCACCAGCTTTCTTCATCAGCGGCGCGGCTTGTTGAGCCAATATTAGTAGCGCGCGTACGTTCGTTTTCATCGCCGCATCAAAATGTCGAGAATTGGCATCCATGACGTTCCGAAATCCACCAGAGGCCGCGTTGCTAACTACGATATCCAGACGACCCCACTCGCGGACAACCGTTTGAATGAGTTCCGCAGCATCCTCTTCCTCTGACACATCGGCTTTGACTAACAACGCGCGACCGCCCAAGGACATGACTTCTTGAGCAACATCGCGAGCTTCGGATTCGCTGGTCAAAAAATTGATAGCAACATCAGCGCCAGCTTGGGCAAATCGCAACGCCGTCGCTCGACCAATTCCTCGCGACGCGCCAGTAATGACGGCAACTTTTCCAGCAAGATCATCCATGGACAAGGGCTCCGCTCTTTATGATTCGATCCAAGCGATTTGGTAGTCGAACGCTTCCAACATGAGTTGCGAATGCTGATCACGCAAACAAAAATCGAACCATGCGTTCTTTGAGTCGCTTCGTTTCAACCGACATTCGACGGTGTGTAACTGGCCGGGGATAGGTTGTGAGCGAAGGACAAGTCTTTGGATGCCGACAGGTAAACTGATTCCGGGGCGAACGGATTTCCAAGCTAGAATTCCCGTCGTAAACAAACAGGCGTCGATCACTGCACTGGGGATTTGCCAACTCGAAGCATCGCGATGAGCGCCCGCCAAATGCACAAGTGCAGGTGCTAGGATGCGACCGAATATGCGATCACCTTGGAGCGTTGCTTTCTTCAGGACTTGGAACGCTGGTCCAACAAAGAACGAGTTATCGGTCGATGGGTATTGAACATTCTCCCACTGAAAACCTGCTTCGTCAGTAGCGGGCCAGCCGAGTAGCGACTCATTTGGTGCTGGCGAAAAGACAGCTTGCATGTAAGGTCGCGAGCGTTCGATTAACGTGCCGTTCCTTGCATGAAAATCCGACTGCAAAGTCGATTCGCATGCTTGGGGGCCAATTTTTCGGGTCATGACGTCCACATGCAAAGGCCGATCGTCGAAAAATCGCAGGCCTCTCAAAGCACGCAACTCGTCAATCTGAACTGGCTGTTTTTTCGATATCCATTTACTCAGTCCGATGATTCCCAATGCGGACTCAGCGAGTAACTCAAGGCCAACGACGATCGGGAGCAGTGGGCGATTTTGTAAACAATGTTCGCGTAGAAAAGTCTCTTTAAGCGGGTCGAGTACGCACCGATCTAATGTCGTCTCTTCGTCAAGTTGGCTTGGCGAGGAAACCAACAGAGATCGAGCGCTGCTGGAATCGCTACCTTGCGAATCAACTTGCGCCGCATCGGGTGGGAAGAACAGTCGATAATAGCGGTCGTCGGTAATGAGAACTTCTCGATCCGGCAAGCCCGCTTCCAGCTCACGCATCAAATGATTGACTCCTTCGCGAGCCGGCATGAATTGCATATCAACCATTTCCAGGGCGAGACGTGTCTCTGGCTTTGTAGCCATTCCAACATCGTCCCACGCATGCCAATGGAACGTAGCGGATGGGACTTCGGGCCGAACGGTTCGATACCAATCCATGATCTTGGCAAGCATGTCGTTGGCGGACGAATAATCAGTATGTCCATTCGCACCAAAACGCCCACTGATAGATCCGAAGCCCACAAAGCATTCGAGTGGGTCTTTGCGAGTGGCATACATCAAACCTAACGCGCCCTCGATCTTACTGCCCAGGCACTGTTCGACTTTGTCTGGTCGTTTGCGATCAAAACGCGCGTCCTGCCCTGCCCCAGCTCCGTGTATGCATCCCGTGATTGGACCGTGTTGTCGCCGAATACGATCGATCAAATCCACCAATGCCTTTGAATCCGAAACATCGCAAGCGTAATATTCAGCGCGAATTCCTTCCTGTCGGCATTGTTGGAGAGTTGCAGCGACTTCAAGAAGCTTTTCCGTGTCCTGCCAAGTCTGAATCGCATTCTTACCGGACTTTCTGGCTTGATCCATGATCTCAAGCTTAAGCCGACGTGTGCCTTCGGCATCGAGATTTCGCCACGTGTCCGGAATCTCCGTCAACGCGGACTTACCAATCAGATGAACCTTGACGCCATAACGTTTGGCGACGGTTTTTGCTACCAACGCAGTGATACCGCGGCCGCCACCGGTCAAAATCCAATTGCCCTTCGGCGAGAATTGACGCGAGTTGGTCGAATTGATGGGCGCGGGGTTAGCGCGAATGACGGACCGTTCAGAACCGGTCCAAGCGATTTCATTATCGGTGGACGGGTTGGCTAACTCGTACCACGCCGCTCGTACCGCTTGTTCTGGCGTGGCACCTTCAACCGTATCGATGAGCTTAACAGGAAGCGATCGAAATCCGCTGACCCAGCATTCGATGTAGATGGCTTTGAGCAAGCCAGCAATCCCGCCGCCTTCTGCAGAAACGACTTGGCCATCGAAACCTAACTGGCCTCCCAAATTCGCAAATCCGACCAGCGTGCAATCTGGAATCAAGCTCGATTCGGTCAACCTCTGCATCCATCGTTGGCAAATCCAAAAAGCGGAGCGGAGCCCGTTGTTTTGACGCAACTGCCACCAAGCGGGATCGAACTGCGTTTTTGCCGCAGTATCGTGAGGGGAAGTCAAGAACATGTGATGAATAGGCTGCTGTTGCCAGAAGCGATCTAATTCTTCTACAAGTTGTTCCGTTGTTTGGCCGCCACCGAGTCGCAAGCACTTGACGCCCTCACGCGTCAACCTTGCAACGATTGCGTCCGCGATTGCATTGTTGCCAAGCACCGCTGCGGCACCCGTCCAGATCGGTTGCGTCGCGGCTTGGGGATCGGCCGGAATCTTTTTTAGAAACAATTGATAACGATGGCAAACATCCGAATCGATGGTCGGTAATGTTGACAACGCAACAGGACGCTCAATAACTGTGCGCTCCACGATCGGCGGTAATATTCCGGCTGGTGCAATTTCCAATTCTTGCAATTCGGGGAAGGCTTTAGAACAAAGCACCGCGTTGAGTATGTTGTCGACTTCAAAGCCCGCGCCGTCGGCTAGTCCACGAACTTTGGACTGCAGTGATCTTGGTAAGTCCGATAAAGCTACGGGCGAAATGACTTGAGTGGATGAGCCATTCGGCGCTCTGTCGGACAGTTCGACCAAACGGTTCCAAATCAAATTCGAATGATCGCGAGCCCATGAAAACGCTCGATCGTAATCGCCAGAATCCTCGGCCGACTCCTGAGATTCTACTGCAAAAAGCGAAGGGGTTGAGTCCGAATTGGACTCGTAATCCAGATGTGAAGCCACATCGGTCAGACCTTCGTTCTCGTTGACGGCGAATAGATCAAGTATGTCATTCAGAGCACGACAGCGTGAAAGGACCTCACGGTTGGAAAGATCGATTGGCAATTGAAAGTGATTTCTCAATTCTCCAAACAGTTGCGCCAGTTTGATACTATCCAAACCCAAGTCAGCTTCAAAATCCGCATCAAGTGCCACGACATCCGGCGGGTATCCCGTATGCTCGACGACGAAATCGACCATAAATCGCGATAACTCTTGACGTGGAACTCGCTTCCAATCCTTCTTGGTTTCTGCAAGCGATGTATTTTCGATCGGCGCGGACAGAGCGCTTGCATACAGTCCGGCGTTCGAATGCGTTTCAGCTCGAATAAGGCTCGAAGTGGAGTCCATACTCGGCTCGGATGGCGTGTATTCTTTGATCGCAAAAGATTCAGTAGTCGGGGCTGGTATCGACTCGGATAACTCGGAAGCCAAGCCCTGAAATTCGTTTTCCGTGGAGTTGCATTGTTCGACTCCCGAATCCAACCACTCGGATTTCCCGCCAGCGTTGCTTAGTAAGTGAATCATTTGACGAAGAGTTCGGACATTGCCGGAGGCAAGCTGTTTGATATCGAATTCAAACATCTCACGCAACTCACCGAACAACTGTGCTTGCTTGATACTATCGATCCCCAAGTCGGCTTCGAGATCCCAGTCAATCTCGATCATGTCGGCAGGATAGCCTGTGTGCTCGACGATAAAGTCTCGCAAGAATTTTTCAAGCTCGACGGAATTGGAACTCGAGCTGATTTGCTTCGGCAGGGATTCTTCAGGCAAGCGTTCATTAACTTTGCTTGAATCGTCCTCGGTGGATTGCTCACCTTGCTGGACAACTTGTGATCTCGCGATCAGTCCCGAAGCGGATATTGGCTGTTGCGATGCGATTTCACGTCGCTTTTTCCTGCGAGGCTCGGTTGCATCAATGACCTTCAAATCTTTTGCACTGCTAATTTGAGTCGCATTTGTTCTCGAACCTGAATGGATGGCACTCGGACTTGCTCCCATCGTGCTCGATTTTCCGCCAAACAGTTCAGTCAGAACCTGAAATTCCGC
>JANMNK010001223.1:0-3171 GCA_031373875.1 Pirellulaceae bacterium
TTCTCAGCGTCATCCCAACGAACTTCCCAATCTCCAATCAGGTTGACTTGTTTTCCGTCCGTGCCAGTGAGTTTCGGCACGGGTATTTCGAATTGGTCTGCAGACCCTGCGTCGAGGCAAACGACCAGCCAGTTTGCGTCCACCGTGAAGTAAAAATCTTTTGGGATCGGTTCGCCGGATTTTATGGGATGACCGTCGATCCAGATTTCCGCTTGTGCGTTGCTTGCCGTCAAGTTGATGGAGAACGGCTGCATTGACGCTGTGGAAGCATCAAGTAGCAAAGCGCATCGATACCACAGTTTTTTGGCCATTGGAGGGCGGTCCATTTTGATTGGTTTTGAGCCGAGAGACATTAAAGTCCATTCGCTATGAATAGGCGACTTGTAGACGGCCGAAACGTCTTGAACGTCAAACACGGCTCGTTTATCTTTTGCGAAACGAAACGGTTTTCCCCCGACGATTTGGTCGCTAGTAATTGTCGGACAGACGAAGCGTTCGATGTGAGAAACGATCAAATCGTTGCCAGTAAAGTGATCGACAAAAGGGTATCTGGCTGGGTTGTACATGCAGTCGGTCATGTCGCGCATTAAACAAGTTCGTTTGCCGTTGCGGACCATTTGGCGTAAGCCGAACGGCCGACCGAGAACGCACATGTTCGTATGGACACCGACCAGAATTACGTTTTGAATGCCTTGGGCTTCAAGAATATTCCAGACCTCATCGCCCCGATCGCTGATGTAATCTTTTTCAGAGTCAATTTTGATTTGATCGGATTGCTTCTTCCAAGGCATTTTAGGATTGCGACCCTGGGCAGTGAGTTTTTCTGCCCAAGCTTTGTGTTCTTCAGGATCGTCGTCTTCTCCGCCATCGGATTGATCGATCGGATAGACGGCAGCTTCTTCGTTTGGAATGCGCGAGCACCAGTTGCCGATTTCGGCCGGAGGATTTGGTGCCATCGGCGTATTCCATACACGAAGCCGACTGGGGTGCTTTGCATAAGCTTCCATGCAGTCGCTAGGTGAATGGATGATCGTTGCGCCGCGTTTGCGGGCTTCGTCAATCACTCGATTGAGAGTTGGAAGGAATTCGTCCATCCTGCGCACAGCATTCAAACAATGATGTGCGTCCCAGACGTCGCAAACAATGACAGCCGTTTCAGTCGCTTTCCATTTTTGATCTTCGACTCTCCGCTCAAAAGATTGTGAGTCGGTTGACTTGGTTTGAGATCGTAATTGTAAAGCGAAATCCTGGGCGAAGGTCATCTGTGGCAGGCTTATAGAAACGAACGAAACGAGGAATAAAGTCAGAGTTCGCATCTTTCGAAAATCCAATGCAAAAGGTAGGACGCCGGGAGGGAATAACTGATCAATGTTCGCAACCTACTAAGTTCACGATGCTCCAAAATGTGTGGAGGCGAATCGCCTAGATTCTATCGAATATTGAACGCGAGTTGGGAGCAGGCACGCCGGTAAGTTAAATATCGTTACCCGTCGCTATCGCTTCCGCTTTGATCTTCTTGATTCTCGCCATGTGCCAAAAAAAGAGGATTCCGGCCACAATAGCTGGCAGAATGTAATAGATTAATCGGAAAACGACTAAACCCGATATCACGGCCACTTTGAGAGCTTTGGATTCCTCCGTCGAATCCCCATTGGCCAGCATATAGATGACGACGACTTCCAGGACGCCAATCCCTCCGGGCGCGTGAACGGTCACGACAACTATCATGGCAGCTAAATACGCGACGAGGCAGGTACTGAAGTTGATGCCTTGATGCGGCAGCAGCACGTAAAGCACTAGCGAAGCAATTAAAAAGTCGCCAGCGGAGACGAGCAACTGCATGATTGACAGCTTCAGCGGTGGTAACGAAAACTCTTTATCACGCCAACGAATTGGCTTGCGCAGGAACATGCATGCAAGTAGATAGAGAACGACCACGCTGAGGAAAATCCAGCCGAGCATGTGGGGTTCGAGGAAGAGTGCATCGGCATATTCTTCAGGTAGTTTTACGGGCAACGCGACAAAAGCGATTCCCGCGAGCATGAACATGCCCAACCAAAATGTCAGGGAGAGAATTGAGATGAAGGCAACGATCTCGAATACTTGAAATCCCCAGCTTGAATACAAAAAGAACCGAACGGCAGTGCCACCAAACAGCCAGCCGAAAACATTGCTGGAGGCATAACCGATGATTGCGCCGGTCATGATTCGTTTCCAGGACAGGTCTTTTTTCAGATAGCGAATAGCAATCCAGTCGTAACCGGTCAGTACGACAAAATTAAAAACTGTCAGCAGGAGTGCAAGCAACAACTGGTTGGTAGAAATGCTTTGGATGCCGGAAGAAATCTGATCCCAGGTCACGTCGCCAAGTTTCTTACGCAGGAAGTAAAAGGCGAAAAAGATGATCGCTAAAGCTGCGGAGTATTTTGCAGCTTCACCGAATCTTTTTGGATCGCCACCGGTCGCCATACGTATTTCCTGATTCTACGAGGTATGTTTAGTCGCTAGAATTCGACGTGGATAAATGGTAAATGAGACAATATTAGCAAAAGCCCTTCTCTACGGAACGTCCAAGTCTATCTACAATCGTGCCGAATCGACAGGGGAAATCAAACTTCAATAAAGGTGCCACGTGAGCCAAGTTCAAAAAACCGAGGAGCGGCCCAAAGAGAAGTTGATTTTTTCTAAGGCATTAGGCGTTTTCTGCTCCTTTGTTCCGGCGTTTGAGTCGCTACGAGGCTACAGTTTCACGTTTTTTCGGCGTGACCTGATCGCTGGTATAACCGTCGCAACCGTAGCGGTCCCTCAAGCTATGGCGTACGCCAGCATCTTTGGGATGCCCGTCGAGCTGGGTCTGTACACCGCCGTAGTTATGACCATTGTGGGCTCCCTGCTGAGCGCTTCTCGACAGTTAATCAATGGTCCGACCAATGTGATCTCAATCGCAATGCTAAGCGCATTAAGCGTTTTGCCGATTGAGCGGCGAGTGGAAGGCGCCATCCTTATGTCGTTGATGGTTGGCCTTATTCAGATAGGCATTACCGGCCTGAGACTGGGAGACTTGTCGCGATACATTTCTCATTCCGTCATCATTGGCTTTA
Organism: Pirellulaceae bacterium; assembly: GCA_031373875.1. Lineage (GTDB taxonomy): Bacteria > Planctomycetota > Planctomycetia > Pirellulales > Pirellulaceae > JANMGV01. The sequence continues at coordinate 3,102 of JANMNK010001223.1, forward strand.
CGGTTGGTGCGTCGATTCTGTTGATTTTAGATCAGCTAAAAAATGCGTTGGGTTTGACCGCAAAAGGCGA
>JANMNK010001252.1:0-1523 GCA_031373875.1 Pirellulaceae bacterium
CTGAACTTGCGGTGTGCTCGATCGACTTGCCGAAACGTGTGCCGGGCGTCGATGAACAGGACGGTATCGCGACGGCGCGCTGGCTGTCCTTGTGAGCCGCTGGGCGCTAGCCGCGGTTTCTTCGCGCTGCTGGTTGACTTACCCGCGGCTAGCGCCAGCAGATACGAGAACCGAGCCTTGGGCGGCAAGTACATCACGCCTTTGGCTTGGTAGTCTTCCTTGCCAATCGCCCGCCGACCGGAACCCTTGCCCTCGAGTTCCTTTTCCGCCTGCGTAAAGCGATGGTCGGCATACCGCAAAAAATCAGCCCCAGAACCGGAGTCGCGTATTCAGAGGATTTCAGTTCCGAGTTAGCGCGGAATTCATCGGCAGCCGACCAAAGTCGACGTTCGGTTTCGGAGTTGTTGTTAGCCATGTGCCCAGAATTGATGTAGGAAATGCAAGTTACAACGCTGAAAAAGTGTGTTTTGCTTTAGGGTGAGTCTACTCCAGGACGTCTACGATTGACAGGCGACGCCAGCAGTTGACGATATACTTCGAAGTCAGACATAGATCAGCGAATTGAACTTTAGATCGAATACACAATGAAGAAAAAGGCTTCGAGATCGAATTCGAAGATTCTGGCGTGGTATCGATCGCGGTAACCGTTGCACGACTTCCGCTTGATGCTTCGTTGTTCACTGTGCCCGCGAATATTGAAAGCGAAAAAGCCTTGAATTCGCAAGGAAAACAAGGCTTTTTCGAGGAGCGGGTGAACGGATTCGAACCGTCGACATACAGCTTGGGAAGCAACAATGGGTGCGTTGCAAACCCAACAAAAACAAAGGCCAAACGCGGGCCGGCAAAACCCCTTACATCAACCCTTACACTTGAAAGCGAAAATCGAGCGAATCAAAACTTGCTTGATGATCCACAATTGAAGCGACTCGTTGAGCGGTACTTGGCCGCCGACCCTGCAAAACAGTTGGCAATCGCAACCGTTGTTGAGCTGCTTGTCGGCAATAAGTCATGTTGAGGTTGGAACAGCAACGACTGACCTACTTCAACCAATCTTCGTTGATCTTGTAAACGGTTATCTTCGGTATCCTCGCCGATGCTCCTAGCACGGTTTGGTAATCGTAGAACCCATCCACTTTGATGTAGATTGGCCTGTCCAGCGTAACGACCGTGCCGTCCGCTGGCAGCTTGGTAGTGTCGATCCCTTCGATGTAATGCATAGCATCGCCAGGGCATCTTATGATCGCCGAAGTCGGGCTCACAATAGACTTGACTAGAACCGTGTCCATTCCGTATGTGTACAATCGGCCAACGCAGCCTTGATACTTGTTGGTGTTATCGTCCAGTGGCATGAACGGGACGATGTTCCCGTTTTTTTGCTTGTTTAACTCGGCAAGCATGGCGATCTTCATCTTTCCGCTCGGCATCGATGATTGGATGTGCGCCAGTTCTTTCTTAAATCGAATCGCTGAATATCGATCACACTCTTTCGACTTGAGCCACGCTTCAAGATTCTCCTCCTTGAT
>JANMNK010000675.1:0-3210 GCA_031373875.1 Pirellulaceae bacterium
CTCCACTGTCTTGAGCATTGAGGATTGATAGGTGGCTAACGGAAAAGGCGACTGCAAACAAAAGGGTGATTGGGATTTTGTAGGAAATGTTGTTAGTTGTCATTTAGCTTGGGTCCTGGACGCGAAACGAATTGGATTGGAAAGTGAGTGACAAGCCGACGAGTCTGAAAGTTTAGCAATGATGCAGAAGGACGAGCCTTGGGTAGGAATGTTCCTAGAATGGCAATGTTGCAAGGAAAAGGAGTGCACCCGAGAAACATGACGGAAATTAAAGCTTGGGGGCCGGACGGCTTCCTTTCCTAGTGTGATCGCAAGTTTTTTGAATTACACCTAGGGGCCAATGGATTCTTGTTTCAAAACGGCATTTTTTTCTTCAAATCGATACTGCCTGAAAGAGATTATCGCAGTGCTTTTCCGCCGAAAATTACGAACGTTTTTCAAGTCGTGAAAACGAGGAATTCGAGCTAATGGGGCTCGGCCTAGCGCTGGCATGGTAAACGGCAGAATAGGTTCAGGCGAGCAATCTAAATGTATCACCGCGTTGGTCCATGCATTACAATAGAAACGGTAGTTGCAATCATCCACCTTTTGGGTAAGCTCATAGATATGGGCTTTCCAACTTCGCCACTGCGAATTTCCCACCATTTTGTAAATAACACCCTTTAAGGACTATCTCTCATGACAACGAAAAGGCGAATTGTAGTTGCCGATGCAAACGGCGTGGCTGTTGTGCGATTTGTTGATCGAAAGATCGTCGATTCGGGAAATATTGAACAGCTTGGCGAAGAGCTCGTGGCGTTAGTTACGACGGACAAGAAGTCAAATTTGCTCCTTAACTTCGAAGGCGTTGAATTTCTTTCCAGCGCTGCGCTTAACAAACTTATTTCGCTCAACAACAAAGCCAAGCAAGCGGGCGGTAAGCTACGTTTGTGTAATTTGCGGGCTGAGATTAAGGAAGTTTTCACGATTACCAAACTCGACCGTGTTTTCGATATTCGAAAAACCGAAGCCGATGCTATAGATGCTTTTCAGTTGTAAGGTGCGACTCGCCTGTCAATGATCGCCTCCTCGCTTTTCTGGCGGTCAGCCTTTTCCGAGTTCCTTGAATGCCACATAACAGTTGGACGTGGGTATTAGAAAAATCCGTTGCCAGCGTAACTGACAATGCACATGAATTAATCGAAGAGTTAATGAGTGCACTTGATCGGATGGGTTGGGGGGGGCGAGATCGTTTTCATATTCATATGGCTGTAGAAGAAGCGATCGTCAATGCTATCGAGCATGGCAATCAACGTAAGCCTGAGAAAAAAGTCGACGTTGTTTTTAAGCTTTCACCGGAAAAAGCTTGGATCAAAATTTCGGACCAAGGCAAAGGATTCGATTTCAAACATCTGCCCGATCCAACCGACGAAGAACATCTCGAAGAGCCTCATGGCCGCGGAGTTATGCTCATGCGTGAATTGATGTCGGAAGTTCGATACAATAAACGCGGTAACGCCGTCGAGATGTTTAAATTACGCAGTGTCGAAGAGCAAACGTCCGAAGAATAATTGCTCAACAGATATCTAATGGGTGCTGACCACATGCCCATTGATTGCAACGGCGGCTGAGAAAGCTCCGGCTTGAAACCAGCTTGGAGAGTGGGTGGCGGTGACATTTTCCCAGCAGCCCAATTAGCCCAAGAGTGGGATGGGCATATGAGTCCACTGAGAATTCCCGGGTCCTGTAAATCATGGTAGTGCGAAACGCAGCGCCTAATATGCCTGTCGGGCGGATTGACCCGGCCGTATAAGTCAGCTTTTTCCGATTTTCGCAGGGCTAACGCTGCGGATTCTGATAATGCCGATTAGTCGCAAATTGATCTTCGAAGGAACCTTTTTTGCAACGTACCATCCAATAGATAGGTGTAAATTCGTTGGCAAATTGGTTCCCGAGGTTGGTTGTGGTTTGGCGAAAAAAGAAAACCAACTTTACGCAAATACTCTGCAAAAACGGGGCTAACGCTTTTTCTCCTCGATCGCGTCGTTTGGCAATGGAGCAATGCGAGTCCCGGACGCTGTTCGCATCGTTGCCATTTGGTGCATTGCCGCACGATACGGCTGAATTCTTGCTTGGTCGAATTGCGGTTACTCCCGTGCTCCTGGAGAGTAACGGGCAAGTCGATCAGAATGTTGAAAACTGGGACCAGGCACAGATCGCCGACGTCTTAACCAAGATCGATGAAAGTCTGCAATGGTGGGATAATCTGCTGGCTTCGAAAACCACAGTTCACGATTTGCAATTCGTCATTGATCCCAAGTTCGCAAGCACGCCAGCTCCGACAGTCTATGAGCCGATCAATCGTGTCTCCAACGATTATTCGAAATGGATTCAGGAGTTCTTAACCACTCAGGGTTTTGCGAGTTCGACCGACCTCGACGACAACATGCGGGACTTTAATCAGTCTCAGCGATTGAAGTTGAATGCAGATTGGTCCTTCACGATCTTTGTCGTCAATTCAAAAAAAGATGGCGATGGAACTTTTGCAACTGGCGGCACATTCAGCCGAGCATTTGCGTTTGCCGGAGGCCTTTTCAGTGTCGTTCCATCGACCCGTCCCGTGTCTACATTCACTCATGAAACGGGGCATATATTTTGGGCCCGCGACGAGTACACAGGCGGTGCCAGCTACTACAGTCGCCGAGGATACTACGATACACAGAATTTGAACGCGATCGATAACAACCCCGACCCTAACTTTGTGCAAGCGACAAGCATCATGTCGGCTGGTTCCACATTGCAGGCGGCTTTTGACAATTTAATCAGCCCCCCGAGTACGTTGGCGATGCTCGGATGGCAAGACACAGATGGAGATGGGATCTTTGATGTGTTGGATGTTCCGCTGAAACTGGATGGCGTTGGGCAATTTGACGCTCAAGCGGGCAAATATACCTTCAAAGGCACTGTCAATACTGCGACACTGCCTAACAAAAATAGTTCGGGGCTGCAAAGCGATATCACGCTGAATAAGATTGCCAAGATTGAGTATCGATTCAACGGAGGGAATTGGCTGGCCGCGGCAGTTATTAACGACTACAAAAAAGCACTGGACTTGTCGATTTCTACAGGCCAACGCAGGCAAGGAACGATCGAGATTCGTGCGGTTGCGAGCACGCCCGGAGTTTACAGCAATTTGTTTCTTGGGACGCTTTCACCCAAAGCGGACGCGAC
>JANMNK010000021.1:0-9196 GCA_031373875.1 Pirellulaceae bacterium
AATCGATAGAGCATCGTAAAGCCATTAATGGGGCCCAGACTTCCGTTGATCGTCGTTTTACGTGAACTGCGTCGCACAGCCAACTCGGCTTCGCGTTTAAGCGCGTCGATGAGGGCATCCCACGGAACGACGGAAATCATCTGATGGCGAATCATGATATGAACTTCTTTACCAAAAACGGTTTTGGCCATTGGCGTGGGAAGATGCTGCAAGATAATCGGCGATTTTTCTTGACCTGGTGAATCCGAGAGACCCCTTAGTTTCGCTTGAACGTCCGCTTGCAATTGGTTCGTTTCGCTTTGTAGCAAAGTATCTGCCTGCTGCTGTTGGTTCATCTGCGCAAGCCGTTGTTCAATTTCGAGCTTGGTCAAATTGATTTGATCAAGCGTCGCATCGCGTTCCGCTTTGCGATAATCGAGTTCGAGAGCATACTCGTTCAATTCGCCCGTTTTCTTTGCCAAGTCGGACTCGAGCTGCGATGCTAGGGATGCAGCACTTTCCGTTTCCTTGTCATTTTCGCTTAGTTTTTGACGAGCAATCGAAAGTGCCGAAGTACGCGTGCCGGTTCCTGCGATAACAATGAAGATTATGAGAATGCCAACCAGATTGGCGATCGTATCGAGAAACGAGTCCTCGCCGATCGTGGTGTTTTCTTCGCGATGTTTCTTCGACATTTAACGTGTTCCTTGGCTGAAGGATTTCATCGGGGAACATTCGCGGGAACGGCAGCTTGTAACGGAATCACTTGCACTTCCATACCGCTTCCCTCCAGCAGTTTCGTGAGAATCTTGAGGCTCGAAAGATCCTCCGAAGGCGTCTCAATCGTCAATCGTGGTTTCCAATAGCCACCAGCCACAGCCACGCCCCAGTCCTCAACTCGCTTTTTTATTAATCTCGAAAGTTGATTCGATCCGGCTGTTAATCCTTCGGCTAATCGAATGGTCGTCTCGGCCTCGCGCCGGTTGTTGTCCGATATCAAGACCCAAGCGCCCGGCAGTACCACCATGTTGATCGTCCGGGTAATCGCCGTTGCTTTTCCTTCGGAACGGGCCGTTGCCCAGTCTTTACCTTGACTGACCGAAATAGGTTTGAGTTGCGATTCGATGTTTCCGTTTTGCAATTCGTTTGCGTTGGACGATCCCGAGATTGACAGCGAAGGTGGATCGCGCATTGGATCGTTTGCATTTGGGTTGCTTTGCGATGGATCGTTTGGCGAGGGTGTCATCGGTGATCCGTTAGGGACACTCGAACCCGAACCACTTTGTCCCGAACTTGCAAAATTGGGATTACCGTCCGCGCCGGTCCCTTGGTTTTCCGACAAAGGTCCATTACCTGCATTTCCCGCATTGGTCGCTGAATTAGTTCCCTTAGCTGCCCCGCTTCCTTGTGTACCAGTCGCATTCTGTCCTTCTCGACCGCCTGCGGGGGGGCGAAAGCCATTATTCGAAGCTGACGATCCTTGCCCTGCAACTCCTGGCGAGCCTCGCATCTGCTGTTGCGTTAAGTCTTGGGCAAGCGATTTTGCCATGTTGCTTTCGAGAATTTTATCGGGGATATCCTCGCTTCCTGGCAAGGCATTCGACTTGGATTGACGCGATCCGGAACCGCCAATAGATAGTTCGCTACCTGCAGGCAACTCGCTTATCACTTTCCAGTTCTCGGGATCGTTTATCGTTCCGCCAGTCTTGTCGGAGGCATCACCTTGACCCAATTGGTTGCTGCCTAGCGGTTTCGAGAGCAGTTCCTCAAGTTGATCGGGATTGAAAACCTGCCGAGGCAAAGCGGCCACGAGCGCCGATTGTCGCTGCCTAGCTGTCACGATACTGTTTTCAATCTGTGGCTTGAGTCCGTTGGGGCTGGGTGGGTAAGCCAAGGGCATTTTCGCGTCGACAAGTTCGTAGCCAAATTGATCATCCCATCCCGCCATTGCACCGCGGGCCATCGCAAAGGTCTTTACACCCGAAGGGCGAACAATCAGCAAAGGGTAAGGTGCAGAATACGAAGACATGGAGGCATCAAGCTGTTGATAATGCGAGCGGATTGTTCGCAAAGCAGCATCCAGCGGATTGCCTGGACCATGAGGTGGTGCTAAATCTCTCAGCGACAGCACAATTCCTTCGGGCTGGATGATCAAGCCTTCAGCGGTGCATTCGAGATAGATGGGCCTCCGCGTGGTGCCGTTGGGACCTTGATAGGGCAATATGGCAAAAGCAGGTGGTTTGTTGGCCGTCTCGTTTTTCCTGTCAGCTAATTCTTTTTCTATCTTCTCGCGTTGTGAATGCAATCGAGCCAACTCCGATTCTTTGTCGGCCCGCTGTTGTTCGGTCAAAGAACTTTGATTTAGTACTGCGGCTTCTTTTTCCTTAAGTTGTTTCAGTTCGTCGGACAGCTCTACGATTTGCTGCTCGAAATGCTGCAGCTTGCTGCGCATGTTTTCAACCATCTCGTTCGCTCGAACACGCTCGGCTTTGAGTTGGTCGACCACAACGTGCAGTTCTTCTTCGGCGAACTGGCTCTCTTCGGTCTTTTCCGCTGCGACTATTTCTTTAGCGATAGCGCCCGCTTTGCTGACCGTCATGATCAGCATAAATACCAATGCACCCATCGTGCACAGCAAGACTGCGAGAAATGGGAACAAGGATGGTGCGATATCGGATTGGCCGCGTCGCCGGCTCATGCCGCGCGTCTCCGTATGGGAATGCTCGGGGACTCAGTCGCGTTCGCCGTAGACCGGCTCGTCGTTGACATGAATCCGTGTCTTTCCATCTGTGTTCCAAGAAAAGCGACTGCCTCAGTCATACAAATGGCTGCTTCATGGAAACGATCGACGTCCGTCATTCGCTTGAGATTTTGATCAAGCGTTGCGTCGAGCTTTTCTAACCCTGCTCCTTTATCGAGAAGCTGCTTGAGCAATGATGTTTGCACCATCAATTCGCGTTGCTGCGAATGAAGCACACGAGCTTGCTCTGAAAAAGATGTTTGCCATTGTTGCCATCGGCTGTCGATCTGCGATGCGCCAGCGGATTGAACCGATTCCAAGTATCGCGAATGTTTTCCCAAGGAATCATCGATTGCAGCCGTTAGTGCGTTTTGGATTGTCTCGCTTGCATGTGTCGTAATCCCCTGCCATCGACCATGAGCTTCGTCGATCGTCTTTCTCCACAGGTCGACCTGGACACCCACGAGTTGCTGAAAGGACTCGCGTAAAGTGTACGTCATGCGGTCGAGTAGTTCCTCGATACGGTTCGGTGTGACTTCTCGCGACTGAGCGAGCCACCCTACCAAGTGATCGGTAAGTAACTGATTCATATCGGCCAATAATTTTTGCTCGACCCGACCTACTAAGAACTGAAGGAACATCGAACCGATTGTGAGCACCAACGCTATGGCTGTGGTGTCAAAGGCAACGTAGAGTCCGGCCGTCATGTTGTTCATCGCTTCCTGCGATCCGGTTGCCAGTTTCTGCGTATCCATTTGACCCAAGGTTTCGGAAATCCCCAAAACCGTACCGAGAAAGCCAAGCATCGGCATCGCCCAAGTCACGATACGGACCATGCCGTAGCTTTCGTGCTGGGCATCCGCATCGCGTTCGGACAGATCTCGCATGTCTTCATCCAGACGATCCGAGCTACCCCGCTTTATCTGACGCTGTAGTAAATCGGATAGGCGTCGACCCAGCCAGCTTTGGAAAATGGTCGTTTCCTCTAGTCGCCACATCGAAGATAACCATTCCGCCGCGTTGGTTGGACATGGATTGGGAGCTTGCTGAATGGTCTCATCAAGTCGTACAGCGGCTTTAGCAAGCAGTTTCGTCTGAACTACCGCCATCCAAAACTTGACGGCAAGTGCAACAACCGACATATAAAAAAATGCGACCGTAACAATCGCTACAGCATGGCACAAGCAATAGCGTCGTAGTAATGGAAAATCCAGCGGACCGCTGAAGATCAGACCATAAAATACGAAGGTTACCGTTAGGCCAAATAGAATCGGCGGCCACATGGGCGACGAAAAATTAGCACTTCTTCCACGGATCAATGTTGAAAACACAATACCGGGTTCCTCATTACCTAGACCACTTCTCGGACGATGCCAAACAATCTCAACAATCGTGCGTAATCTTAGGTATCGACTTTGGATTCTGTGAACATAAGGGAAAGGCGCAGACTTTGTCGCTTGAGTCGACGTTGCCATTGAATTCGTGTTTAGCGAAGAAGCGGGATTGTTGCGTTCGATAACATCTCACGTCCAGGTGACTTATTCCGTTTCCTGACGACAATCGTACACTTCTTACGCCAGCTATTCCGCCTAAACATCCCACTCTAGTTTTGCTGTTCTGAATTCAATCCCGGGGGGGATAGGCACGAGGCAGATATTCGGCCCATCGAAATCTGCTTCGTGCCTTTATATTCTTGGCGAAGCCGCAAATCTGAAATTCGCGACGAGTCGGAACTTGATGGCAACATCGCATGATTTGCATGCATTCTTTTCGTCTGAGCCAAAATTCTGGAAGTTCTTCATTCTTGTTTGCGCAACGACTGGCAACTAAAGTGCACAGTTCACGAAATGCAAGTTGCCTCGGCTGTTTCAGCGAACTCCGTAAAAGCAATAGCGGAGAACTTTTGGAGAAAGCTGATAGCCAACAAAGGCAAGTAAAACTCCGACGACCTCGCCCTTGAATTCTCAACTCATGCCAAAGAAGTAATCCTCAAAGTGGCTGACAACATTTCCAAATTGCTAACGACCAAATGTATTGTTGCGATCGTCCGATTGGATGACTTGTCTCAATCAGAATCCATTGTCCGAGCTTTGCTCGATGGTGGGATTCGCGCGATTGAGTTTACATTGACCAATCCTGACTCGCTGCATGTCGTTCGTAAACTGCGTGATACGATTTCCATGTTTGTGGATGGTGACGCAGCGATTGGGTTGGGTTCGGTACGATCGGTCGATGAAGCAGAAAGTGCACTCGATGCGGGTGCACAATTTCTCGTCTCCCCGTTTTTGGATTTGCGTGTCGTTGAACGATGCGTGTCGCGTGGAGTTCCAATCGCGCCAGGCGCGTTTTCACCCACGGAGATTGCGACAGCTTGGGATGCCGGGGCTAGTATGGTAAAGGTCTTTCCAGCTCGCATGCTGGGGCCGAATTACATCCGCGATCTGCTAGCTCCGATGCCTTATTTGCAATTGATGCCGACTGGGGGCGTCGAATTAGGGAATATCGCAGAGTACTTTCGCTCGGGCGCGTGCGCCGTCGGGGTCGGCTCGAGTTTGATCAATCCCAAAGCTATTTCCGAATCCAATTGGTCAGCCATTTCAACTGCCGCACAACAATACATTCATGCCATCGGTAATTAATCGACTATGTCGTACGATATTGTAACTTTCGGCGAAACGATGATTCGGTTGACTCCGCCGGGCCTCAATCGTTTAGAGACTGCTGACACATTGGAGTTGCATGTCGGAGGCAGCGAATCCAATACGGCGATTGGTCTTGCTCGACTTGGATGCCGAGTCGCCTGGTTATCTCGATTGACAAATAACCCGCTTGGAAAATTGATTGCGGGCAAAATCGCGGAGCACGGAGTCGATGTCAGTCACATCGTATGGACAGACGCCGATCGCGTTGGAACATACTACTTGGAACGGGGCAGCCTGCCTCGAACGACACAAGTAATATACGACCGACAAAATTCCGCCGTCAGTCGAATGGTTCCTGCCGAACTACCCTCCTCATTGTTTCGGGCCGGTAAGGCGAAGATTTTTCATACTACAGGAATCACCCTCGGGATTTCCGCAACAGCGGCCATTACAGCGGTCGCTGCGGCGCGAATGGCGAAGGCTTTGGGTTGGATGATCAGCTTTGATCTTAACTACAGAGGCAAACTTTGGTCGGCAAAGGAGTGTCGAGACGGGTGCGTGGAATTGATTCGGATGGCTGATTTCGTTTTCATGCCGGTACGGGACGCGCGGACGATATTTGAAATCGAACACGATTCACCCGAAGACGTATCTCGATCGCTTGCTCAGTCATTCCCCCAGGCAACGATCGTACTAACCCTTGGCTCGCAAGGCTCCTGTGCTAGGCTACCTGCGGGAGACTACGTGCAGCAGCCGGGGTTTCCGCTTGTCGAAGTCGATCGATTAGGCGGCGGCGACGCGTTCAGCGCTGGTTTTTTGTATGCGTTTCTCGAGAGCCATCCTTACAACGACTGCTTGAAATGGGGCAATGCAGTAGCCGCACTGAAATATTCTATCCCCGGCGATCTTCCGATTATCGATCGCTCCCAAGTCCTTGCCATGCTCTCAGGCGATCAACGTCAAGGCATCGTCCGATGATTGACGCGATGGATGTACAGTGAAAGCAGTGTCGATGGGCTGATGCCATCCTCTACTTACTTGAAGAACGGAATGACTAGCGGATACTGGTAGAATTCGCCATTGTTAGCTTTGATCGCACCGATAATTGGAAAGACAATTCCAACGACAGAAAGCGCGATCAGCATAAAGAAGCCAATGAAGACGACCATCAGCACCGCCGAAACAACACTATAAATGATCATGGAGAGGATGAAATTGGTCACCATCTTTCCGTGCGCATCCACGCCGGGTAACTCCTCTTTCTTGATCTGCCAAAGGATGATCGGTAATACGAGCCCAGCCATTGGAATTAGATAGCCCGCGAAAACCGAAAGGTGAATGAACATCGACCATTGACGAGTTTGTTGGTCCATCGCGTTTATCCTTGTGGAAAGTACCTTGGTTGAAATTTTTCCGATTCGAAACGGCTTTGGTATTGAACGGGAACGACAGCTATTCGGCTTGTGTTTACATTGCTTGGCTTTCGGAAAAGACTTTTAGTCCTCCGGCAATGGTCGACCTTTTGTTTCGGGCAGGAATAGGAGTGCAATCAACCCGATAAGAAAAAATACGCTCATATAGCTGCAAGCATCGCGGAAGGCGTCGATCCGTTGTTCTGGAGTGGCCCCGCTTGGAACAAGTCGTGTTTGAAGCCTACCTAAAGTGAATGGTGCCGTTGCAGCAATGTAACGACCGACGTTGTAACAAAAACTGGTACCGGTACTTCGCAATCGAATCGGGAACAATTCAGGCAAATACAATGCAAAGCCTGCGAAGAGCGCTAATTGGAAAAAGCCCATCACGCTACTCATCCAGATGTGGCCAATTCCGTTGAACATCTGAAAGAAGGAAATCGTGGCGATCATTGCCGCAACAAAACCCACCGCAAATGCAGGTTTACGTCCGAACCTTTGTGCAAAATACGTGAATGTGATCATTCCAAAAAACGCGCCCGTATTTTGAAAGATGCCGTTGACCCCGCGATAAAACGTTGCGTTACTTGCGATCTTATCTTCTGCAACTCCCGATGCACGCAACGAATTGCTAATCACTTCGCCGACGAGTTCGGGGCTAAAAAAACCAATTCCCCAAACTCCGATTACACCCGCCACGCATAACATCATGCCTGCCAAAGCCGCTCGCCGCCAACGAGCGACGCCAAAGAGCGATGCATACGACCCGAACTTAACACCAGTCGCCCTGCCCTCGCGACGTGCGTTGACCCATCTCTCAGGCTCTTTCAGCTTGAGTTGGATCAGCACGCAGAGCACGGCTGGTAAAGCACCGACAAGGAACATGATTTTCCAAGCTGATTTCGGATCGATGATACCGTCCGATCCGATTTTGGCTAACAACATGCTTACCAAACCGGCCGCGATATTTCCTGCAGCAGAGAGTGCTTGTAACAACCCCAAGGCAGGTGTTCGTGCGCGATCAGGCAGCGTGTCTGCGACGAGTGCAACGGCCAAGCCAAACACACCGCCCACCCCCAACCCGGTAATGAAACGATAGAGCATGAAATCGTTCGGTCCGACCGAGAACGCCGACAATCCGGTACACACCGAATAAAGCAAGACCGTCATCGTTAATGTCTTGGCCCGTCCTATACGGTCTCCAATCGAGCCAAAGAACATCCCACCCGTAGCCCACCCAATCATGAAAATAGACGTGGCCGTTCCACCCAACTCCTTGACCTTCGTCGTCGACGTTCCCTCCGGAAGCAACGACTTGAGGGCATCGTTCCTTGCCAAGATAAAAATCTGCTGGTCCATGCAATCCAGTATCCAAGCCATCGCCGCCATGGAAAATACAAACCAGTGATACTTGGTCAATAATTTCCACCAAGGAAGGTCAGCTTGCGAATCCAAGTGAGATGCCGGATTTTGATTTGACACAAACGTTCCCTTTGAGAAGGCAAAATAAAACGGCAGGAATGGTAGGCAGGATCAGGAGAAACAAGCGAACCGTTTCTCGATAAATTCTCTACGAAGTATCGAGCAACATGATAGCTAGAAATCACCGGCATTGCTCGCAAATGGCCTTCGTTCCAATGGAAATATGCGGCCAATAGGAAAAAGCGACAGGAATTACGAGGGCGTCTTCCTTCCCAACCTGCGTTGAAAGCCACAGTATTCTTGCCTCGCAGAATTCTTTATTCGCAGAGCAAAGCCAAACCCACCGGGCAATGATTGGATGCAGTGGGCAGAAATAGAAAAGGGCTCGCTTGGAGGAGAACTTTCCAAGCGAGCCCTTTTACCGTGAAAAACGGGCCTAACCCCAGTGGCTGAGGGGTATGTCTGTTATGCCGGGTTACGGCAGACGCCTCTAAGATCACGGTGCTTCCGTGCCTTTTCAGCTCGGGCAACCACCCAAGCTGACTTCGCATACTTGCAAAGTGGGATATCGAATATGCAGAGTTGGTTATCCACGCATCGAGTTTTCAATAATCCAGGATTGGCCTGGAGTCGTCATACTGAGGATATACCTAATGCAACTCGCGTGCCAAAGAGTATCGCAATGCGAAAACCAACCATTAAGCGAATAACTGGGAAACTTGTAGGACTTGGGCGGTGGTAAATTGCGATTAGCTAGCATTGTCGATCCGGAGGCTTTTGAAAATTTTTCAAACGTCTTTTCCTTCTTACAAACAAATACGACTTCCCAAAGAATTGCAAGCGATTCGCAGACGCTACAGATTTCCTAGGCGATTTCAACGCCAGATGAAAACTTTACTCCCTGTCGAGGATGCCGTAGGATAGTGAAAAGGAAAATGAAATTTTCGATCCCTCAGCAACACGTGTGCGGAACGAAACCGAAATGATTTGCACGAAGCGCC
>JANMNK010000042.1:0-10719 GCA_031373875.1 Pirellulaceae bacterium
GTTGGTGGAGGGCTATATTTCCGGGCCGCTGGCGGAGAGCCTGAAGGTGCGGCTGGCCGCGCAGTACGGCAATACCGACGGCTACTTCAAGAACGATGCCATAGCCACCCCGGGCTCGGGCGCCGCTGGGCCGGCCACCAACCGCAATGGCAAGGGCGAATACTACAAGATCCGCGGCACTTTGCTGTTCACCCCTTCCGACGTGTTCGACGCCCGGATCAAGATGAATTACGTGGTCGACGACATCCGCACGACCTTGGCCGCGCGAGGTATGCTGCATGAGTCTCTGTCGATCGGGCGTGTCATTCTCTTGCGGTGGCAAGTTCTTGGGTCTCGTAATTCGTTTGTTCGCTGGATCGGGCAGACCTGGTTCGGAATCAACCATTTCTTGATCGTGTTCCCATTCCGGTCCGAAGATCCCGATGTCATCTTTCCCATCCCCGTCCCAATCTCCGACAACGGGTGAATCCTCGCTCGTTCCTAACCGCGCCCAAAGGTCCGATGGATCCCATTCGCCGTTGCCATTGATGTCGACTAGCCACTCGCCTTCGTAGTACAGAGCCAGTTCGTCGTGCCCGTCTCCGTTGAAGTCGCCAGCCAGAGCTTTTGAGCCCAAAACATTAAACGCCTCTTTTACCAGTCGTCCGACTTTAGGTGCCGTTGAAACGATCGACCATTTGCCTTGCCGAATACCCGCGACAGTCCAGTGTGTGACGTCCAAGATAACTGTTGCGCGTGCGACTCGTTCCTGATTGACTGATTTATCTGCTCGCTCGCCACGAGGCTTACCGGAGTTGATGATACTCAAGTGCCAAGTGTAGGGTTGCTCCACACCGCCTCCAAGCAACGCAGGCACGAAGGACGCTCCGGGACCGCTGGCAGGTGCGCCCCGTTCAAACGGTGGAGACGTGATGCCAGCTGATTGTTGTGGCGTAAAGGTCGGTGGATTGCCGCTTGGCGGTGGGCCTTGCAATTCGTTCTTGCCCACTCGTATTTCGCTGAAATTATTCGATTGAGCGTGTTGACCGTAATTCAAATCTACTCGAAGAATTGCGTCATTCTTTGGGTCATTTCCGTTCGCAGCTAGCTGCAATACGAATTGTTCTTCTGCTGAGCCGATGCTGATGTCTTCTGGATTGACGCTCTGGCCTCCCAAAGTTCCCGCTGTGTCCAAACCGTCGATGTAGCCCTCGGGCTGTAGCTCATAAACGTGGTACGTTCCAGATTGCAATCCATTGAACTCGAAATATCCATTCGCATCCGTTTGAACGCGAATGAACTCTGTCGAATACGTGCCGGGTAGTGCGCTACTAGACGGCACAAGTCGTCCCGTAAGTAGCCGCAATTCCAAGGTTACGTTTGCGATAGGCGTATCGTCACTGGTCAGCTGACCGTCGCGAACGGGCCGCAATCGATCGGGCGTTTCGCCATCTTCGGTCAAGATGACAGAGCCGTCTTGAAATACGTAACCAGAAATCCGTGCAGGTGGTCGCTCGCAGAAATCCAAATCGCTTAGACTTTGGCCTGAGCCTAAATTGATTTTGGAAATTTCATCTTCCTTGGTTGTATCGGCTCCGATGGCTGGAGCAGTTTGCCCACCTTGGAAATATCCTGCTGGCTGCGATTCGCGAACCGTGTAATTGGCCGGGCGCAAACCTGTGAACAGGTAGCGACCCGTTGAATCTGTAAACGTTGTTTGAACAACATTTCCAGTGTCATCGAATAACTGAATTTTCACGCCGACCAGCGGTTGATCTTCGGGGTCTTGATGGCAATCGCCATCCACGTCGGAATACACTTTGCCGCCAAGCGATGCGGGTTCGATTTCGCAGAAGTTATAGTTCGTCAGCGTCTGACCAGCAGGAGCGATAACAGATGAAATGATGTCCTCGACGGAGTCATCGCCACCGTTCGATCCCGCGTTTTGGTCGCCTTGAAAGAATCCTTGCGGTTGTATTTCACGTACCGCATACGTACCCGGTCTTAGATTCGCAAAAGTATATGAACCGTTCGCGTCTGTCGTCGTCGTTCGAACGACATTGCCTGTAGAGTCCAGCAGTTCGATTCTCACGCCGGACAGCGTTCTTTCATTGGGCTGAACCAAGCAATCGCCATTCTGGTCCACAAGAACAAAACCTGCGATGGAGGCAGGCTCGAGCTCGCAAAAATTGTAGTCCGTCAAGGCTTGTCCCGATGGGATCACGACGGACGAAATGATGTCGTCGATGGAGTCATTGCCGCCATTTGATCCGGCTCGCTGACCGCCTTGAAACAAGCCTTGCGGCTGGATTTCACGCACCGAATATGTTCCAGGTCGCAATTGCGTAAACGAGTACGAGCCATCGTTACCAGTCGTCGTCGTTTGAAGAACATTGCCAGAAGCATCCAGCAGCTCAATCTGCACGCCCGCGAGCATCCGTTCATTCGGTTGGATCAAGCAGTCGCCGTTATTGTCGACATGCACGAAACCTGCAATGGACGCGGGAGGGACTTCGCAGAAGTCGTAATCCGATAGTCGATCTCCGCTGTTAAGCAAAATCGCAGAAATGAGGTCCGGCGTGGATGCATTCCCACCGCCGCTGCCCGCAGTCTGATCGCCTTGGAAATAACCCGCAGGTTGAATTTCCCGAACAGCATAAGTTCCAGGTCGAAGCCCCGTGAATTTGTATCGACCGTCTGTATCCGTTCGCGTCTCTTGCAAGACATTGCCACTATTGTCAAGCAACTGAACGAGGACGTTTGCCAACGGCTGATCGCCAACTGCGTCGATGATGCAATTGTCGTTTGTGTCGGCAATTACGCGACCCGAAATTTCGCCGTTGCGTAATTCTCCAAAGTCGTAGTTGATGCCATTCATTCCCGATGGCAAGTTGATTTCGCTGATGGTATCTACCGCCGAATCCGCTTGACCGACTGTTTGGCCGTTGATTGTTCCGGCTCGATCTTTACCGTCGATGAATCCTGCGGGCGTCGTTTCTCGAATCTTGTAGTTGCCTGCGCGAAGGAATGTGAACTGGTAAAAACCGTTGTTGTCAGTCGTTGTTTGAGCAACGCGATTACCTTGCGTGTCAATCAATTCTATTGTGACGCCAGCTAAGAATCGTTCGCTTGCTTGACGAAGCCCGTCGTCGTTGACATCTTCGTAGACATGCCCGGAAAGCGATGCGGGAGGCAATTCGCAAAAATCGAAGTCTTGGCCTATACTGCCGGATACGAGCGCGATGCTGCCTATTCGATTCGAATCGATCACTGCTCCAACGTTAGTGCCACCGACTTTTCCTGCGTGAGCGCCGCCGTCGATCAAATTGCTCGGAGTGAACTCAACGACCGAATACGTACCGGCCATTAAATTGTCGAAGCGATAGGATCCGTCAGCGGCGGTTTGTGTCGTGGCGATTACTGTGCCGGTGCTGTCAAGCAAATCGAGGCGTACGTTGGCTAGTGGTTCTAAATCGCCCGGAATAGTCGAGAAGCAATCTTTTCCGGGTTTAGCAACACAAACGTGGCCGGAAATGGACGCAGGACGAGCTTCGGCGAAATTCAATTTGGTGGCAAACGTGTCGCCAAGCGGGATGTCGATCTCGGTCAAGATGTCTTTGTCGCCGACAACAATTTGACCAACGCTACGTGTGTCGACAAATCCCGGAGTTGCTCCGACGCTAAAGTATCCTGCCGGTTGACTTTCGCGGACTTGATAGGTTCCCGGGGCAAGCCTTAGGTCCAGGCCGAATTTGTACGCGCCTTGCGAATTAGTTGTTGCTGTTAAGCCGGTATTGACGTATTGGCTTCCATCTTTCCGCCACAATTCCAAACGGACGTTGGCAATACCGGCGTCGTTGGCATCTTGCGACAGATTTTGGTTGAAGTCTTCGTAAACGATTCCTTCCAACCAAACCGGCTTGGCGATCTGCTGGACTCTGAATGCCGTTCCTGCCGAACGATCACGTTTCCCGTTATCGTCGTCACGGGGTAATTCCAATCCGGCGGGATCTACTTGGACATCGTAAAGGTTGAGATACGATGATGATCCGCTGATGTTCTCGTAATGCGGTGCCTGAAAGTCAGCTTGGAATTTGGTGGTTTGAAACTCGACACCCGACGTGATTGGGTCGAAACTGCTGTTGATAATTGCAAGATCCGTTTCGTTCGGATCAAAACCCTCGACTTCGTCGACATCGATGGAGAAGACGAGCAAGTCGCCGGCTTGGAAATTTTCAAATTCCAAAATCAACTTCGTTGAACCATCTTGGACAATTGCATTCACACGCGCGTTGGGATTCGCGGTAACGAGTTGCTCAATTTGGAAACCGAAACTATGGTCTGCACCATAGCCGCCGTCGGCTGTATCGAAAAAGTTATCGCCAAGATTGAATCCTGGGGTGCCTTGATCGCCGTCAATCACGAGACGCGTAAGAACGGTGCCTGCTGCTCCGCCTCGGAAACTGATGTGGAATGTGTCGCCGTGTTGGTCGCTTCCTGAGTCCTGTTCGATGTAGACGCCGCCGACCCAAATCGGCGCGGCCGTCAGGAGTTTTCGCGGCTCAAAGGCTTCTAACGATGCGCGGCGCGAAACGCGGGAATCTCGCTTCGAAGATTTCACTTCGCCGCGAATCCACTTGTCAGCCAGTCGTTTTAACCTTCGTGATAATGTCACTAACCCGATCTCCCTATCAATCGTGACTCGACCCAACGCCGCTGAATCAACGAATTATTTCTGGCCCATGCTCTTGGTTTTGTGCCAGTACTATTTCCTTGATATCCCAAGCTCGAATGGTGGTATCAAAACTACCCGAGTACAACGTGTCTTCATTCATACGCAAGACAGAAACCGATCCTTGATGGCCAATCAGCTTTCGAATTTCGCCTTGTTCGATCCAACAAAATAGTCGAATCGAATTGTCCGCTGTCGCGATGGCTGTCAGCAAAGAATCCAATTGCGTTAAGGCAGTCATCTTGCCGCAAACCATCGAGAATTGGTCAACTTGCTCATCAACTAAAATGTCGTAGCGAGACAATGTGCGATCGCGGCCTACGGAATTAATCATTTCTCCGTCGCTTCGAAAAATCATGCTCTCCATGCGACCTTGGTGCATTTTTCGTTCAACCTTCAATTCGCCGGAACGCGAATCCCAAATCCTGAGCTTTCCGTCGCGACCACCGACTGCGAGCAGCGAACCGTCTTGGGCATATTGAATGCATAGAAGATCATTTTCGCTACATATTAGCTCATGATAGTTGGCTGCTTTTGAGATCGAATGGACAATGACTTTATCGCTAAAGCCGCACGTTGCAATTTGGTCGCCATCTGGGTGAATCGCGATCGCAAACAATGCGAAATCGACATCGATGAGTTTCGTACCGGACCAGCGGTTTTCGACATCCCAAGTCCACAGGTGTCCGTCGTTGCCACACGAATAGAGGTGCTTTCCATCGTTCGAAAACGCCAAGCACTTGACCCAGTCCAAATGACCGACAAGCGTTTGCTTGGTCATCCCTGACTCCGCGCTAAGGATTCGAACGACATGGTCGTCGCCTGCAGCGGCCAACCAACGTCCATCGGGAGAAATTGCAAGCGCCGTGATGACGGGCGGATCGTTGCGACCTTCCAAAGGAGCTAAATGGAGGACCTTGGAATAGTTGTCAGATGTCCATTGACCTCGACAAATCTGATGACAGGATATCGTCGCAATAAAAGCGACTATCCCGAACAATGCTGATCTGCTCATGAGCGACATCCGTGTCAAATTAGAGTAAGTATCAAGCGGAACTCTCGACAATCCTCGTCGAAACCATTCTTCGAACACAATTCCCTTTGAGTTTTTCGAAGGCTTTACCGCTGCGGTGAACAATTACACGGAATCGATCATTCTGGCAAGCCAAACGATCCAACTTCGCGACCGCTGCTACGATAGCATTTCGCGACAATTGCTCATCATCTGGTATCGACCAGCCCACATCGACCGTTTCAAGCAAAACCCAAAAATAACCCGCTTTACGGAAACCGCAGAACCCGAAAAACGGTAAAAAACAGCCCAAAATACCCAGCTGTTCGCTTTATTGAAACGTATGGTAGTTCGGTCGAAAATATGACTATTGATGGCAATTGAGCGAAGTCTCGATCGCCTTTTCGACTCAATTGTCGATTTAAACACATCGAACGTTGTGAAAATTGACTTCGCGATACAATGGGTTCGCGGAGTTCCTCAACTAAAATCGGTCAAGTCGAACCAAGATCGCAGAAAGGGGGGTAGGTGAGTATCGCGACGACAAATGCCGATCAAACTATGTCGGCACTGATAGAAAATTTGGCACTTTGCCTGGCCCTGCCAGTTGAACGATCGAATGCATTGCATCTGTTGCAGACGCTGCCGCGAGAAGATCAGGAGCAACAGGTCGCCGCATTGATACGCACCGGTCGCTTGGCAAAGATGCGATTGATTCCGGCACGGCTACGCATTCGCGATCTTTTTGAACTGGTCCGCGAAGGTCATCCAGTAGCGCTTTGCATGAACGACACCGACACTAGTGAGTGGTGGGTCTTTCACGGATATGAAGAACGGAAAGTAAATGTCAACAAAATCGTCGGCACGAAGATCAGCACTTTTCGCTTGAATAAATCGGGCATGGAAAAAGCCCTGAATGAAAGATTAGCACCCGGCACGCCGTACTACCTAGTGGCGCAGCCTTTATTGGTAACCGGATCGCATACGGGCAGTGAGAAGCTTGAAACCGGAAAGCAACTTCACCCTCTTCGTCGACTGTGGCGACTTTTGACTCCTGACCTGCGCGATGTAGGTGCTTTGGTTCTATTCGGC
The DNA here is from genome assembly GCA_031373875.1 of Pirellulaceae bacterium. Lineage (GTDB taxonomy): Bacteria > Planctomycetota > Planctomycetia > Pirellulales > Pirellulaceae > JANMGV01. The sequence goes on from JANMNK010000042.1 coordinate 6,816, forward strand.
ATCGTAGCAGGACTGTTGAACTTAGCATCTCCTTTGGCTGTTGAGTGGGTTGTTTCGACCATCGCATTTGGTCGTTACTTGCAACCACTCGTTATCCTGTCCTTGATGTTGCTGGTGTTGCTAAGTTTTGCTGGAATGATGCGGATCCTACAAGCCTTTGTTGTGGAGTTGATTCAACGTCGTTTTTTTGCGCGCATCGTGGGCGACCTAGCTTTTCGGTTGCCAAATGCACGCCGCTCGGCTTTGCAAGGCACGAATGGCTCCGAACTGTTAAATAGATTTCTCGACGTTGCGACGATTCAAAAAGCCACTGCCATCTTACTTCTGGACGGAATCACCGTCACATTGACGACCTTGATTGGAATGATCCTCTTGGCAATGTATCACCCATTTTTGCTCGGGTTCGACCTTGTATTGCTGTCAAGCATGGTTATCGTAACTTTTGCTTTAGGGCACGGTGGTGTCAAAACGTCCATCGCGGAATCGGCAGTCAAATATGAGTTGACGCATTGGCTGCAGGACGTCATTTCCAAACCCGTTGCATTTCGGTTTGCCGGGGGCGAAGCTTTTTCGATCGACCGAGCAAATCGACTGACGGTGCAGTATCTCGAACAACGTCGCCTTCACTTCCGCGTCGTTATGCGGCAGATGGTGTTTGCCGTTTTGCTCCAAGCGTTTGCTTCGATGGCGTTGCTCGGAATTGGTGGTTGGCTAGTATTACAAAACCAGCTGACGCTCGGGCAATTGGTGGCCAGCGACTTGGTGATCACGGTTATTATCGGAGCTTTTGCAAAGATTGCGAAATCGCTTGAGTCATTCTACGATCTGATGGCGTCTACAGACAAAGTTGGACATATTCTGGATTTACCGCTGGACATTCCTGCACGGCCGCTTCGGTTGGGGAATGCGACAGGAACCGTTGTTTGGCGCGATTTGCAATTTTTCGATAACATCTCCAAGACATCAGTGGATATTGGCTCGGAAAAAATTGAGGCTGGCGAACGAATCGCCTTGATATCGAATTCGAACGACAATCCGTCCAAACTGTTGCGATTTCTTGCCGGACTTGACGAAGCTAAATCGGGATACGCTGAGATTGCTGGAATCGATTCACGTGACGCCAGTCGGTCGGCTTTGGGTCAAATTGCAGGATATGCTGGGCCGATTGAGATCTTTCGAGGCACCGTGCTTGAAAACCTCAGCTTGCGTCGGACCGATGTATTTATCGAAGATGTTTATTGGGCGATCGACACGGTGGGACTGAAGGAAAGCCTTCTTCAACTGCCAGCAGGATTGGAGTCGGTCATTGAAACGGATGGCTATCCACTATCGCAAGAAAAATGCTTCCGACTGATGATCGCCAGGGCCATCATCAGTAAGCCCAATGTAGTCTTGATCGATCACGCCTTGGACGTGATCCCTTTGGCGATTGCCCTTAAGATCAAATCTCGATTGTGCGAAGCCAATCAGAGATGGACGGTCCTTGTCGCTTCCAACAATCCCCTAATTGTAGAAGGTCTGAGAAGGCTTGAGATTTGAGACGATGAGAATAAATCGACAAGTCGCATTTCGTTTCCTGCCAATAGTAAACCATGATGAATCCATCTAGCTCCATAACTAATGCGGTTGCACCTGCTGCGTCGATTCCAGTGTTGCACGGTGATGGTCGTTATCGCAAGATCGACTTGTCGGCAATCATGTTGCTTAGACCAAGTCGCCGCTTACGATGGATAACTCGATTGACTTTCGGAATGCTGGTTGCCTCGATCTTGGGGATGATCTTTGTTCCGTGGCAGCAAACATCGCGCGGATACGGGAAAGTGATCGCCATCGACCCCTTGCAACGTCCTCAGCAAGTAATGGCAACGGCCAAGGGAATCATCTCAAAAGTGCGTGAAGGACTGCGGGAAGGCACTTTTGTAAAACGGGGCGAAGTGATTCTGTATATCGAGCCCTTTGCTCAAGATGCTCAGCAGCAGATGGAGTCGCAGATCGCGCAGATCCAGGCCAAAATTGAAACCGCAGAAAATAAGAAACTGCTTGCCGAGCAAGCCATGGAATTACAAAAAATTGCTGGCACCGCCATTATTGATTCCGCGAGCGCTTCTGTCGAAGCGGCTCGCTCCAAGGTAGCTCAAGCTCGCGATAAAGTTCAGGGGCTCGAAGCGTCGGTCGAGCGAACTCAGGCGGATTTCGAACGAAGCTCGAAACTGTATGCAGAAGGGCTCAAATCTCAAAAAGACTTGATCAAAGACAAAGAGAATTATTTGAAGGCCGTCGCGGACTTGGACGCGGGCCAAGGAGCCGTTATCGAGGCCACCAAAGAACAGCTTGCGAAAGAACAAGACCTACTGGGCAAGTCCCAGGAAATCGAAGTTAAGAACCGCGAAGCATCCGGCAAACTTCAGGATGCTCTCGCAAGTGCTGCTGTCGCCCGGAAAGAACTCGCCGAAACTCAACAAAAGCTGGGAGAATTCGGTGGTCGCCTGCAAGTCGTCAGTCCGCATGATGGCTATCTTCATGAGATCTATGGACTATCGGGATCTGCCGTTGTGAAAGAAGGCGATAACCTATTTACCATCGTCCCCATCGCTGAAGACATGGCTGTCGAATTGGTTGTTCGCGGCAATGATATTCCGCTGCTCCACATCAATGATGAAGTGCGACTGCAATTCGAAGGCTATCCAGCAGTACAGTTCATCGGTTGGCCTTCGGCCTCACGAGGCACTTTTGGCGGTCGAGTTAGCTTGATCAATCCTACGGATGATGGACAAGGTAATTTTCGGATTGTCGTAACACCCGATAAGAAGCAAGAACCTTGGCCAGATAACCGATACTTAAGACAAGGTGTCTTAGCAAATGGCTGGGTATTGCTAGCGACAAACCAAGGCAAGCTGTGTCAGGTTCCGCTCGGTTACGAAATATGGCGACAATTAAATGGATTCCCGCCAGTGGTAGCAGACCAGGCGCCTTCGTCAGAAAAAGACAGCAAACCGAAATACGAAAAAACGAAACTCAAGCTGCCGAAATAGGTAACAAAAATACTTCAGATTTTTTCTGTCGTCGAGTAAAGCTATCACAAACTCGTAAGCGGTTCCTCTGGGCATTCGCCATATCGATCGGAATCTCCCAACCCTGCAGCGCCCAGAACGCTAACAGTCCTCCAACTGGGAATGTTAGCATCACTTATGTGCCCCAGCAGTCGGTCCCCATGCCGAATGATGGATCGACTGTTGAAACACCGAATTCAATCCCGAGTCCACTGACTCCACAGAATTTCACAGTCGAAGATCCGAGCGTCGCTCGCGAGTTGCTGCCACCAACTGCCAATGCTCTGACACTGGCCGATGTCATAGCGTCCATCTACCAAAGCTACCCGATGATCACGCGTGCGCGGCTAGAGGCAGGCGTTGTCGCAGGCGAGCAGCGGTCGGCGAACGGCTGGTGGGACCCAAAGCTCGAAACATATTCTGTCAACCAACCCTTAGGTTTTTACAAGAACTACCGGCAGTCGGTTGGGCTGGCCAGGAATCTTTGGTGGGGTGGTTACTTGTCGTCGGGGTATCGAATTGGACGGGGTGATTTTGAGCCCTGGTACAAAGAGCGCCAAACGGATTTGGGCGGCGAGTTCAAACTAGCTTGGATCCAGCCGCTGCTTCAAGGCTATTCGATCGATCCCAATCGAGTCTCGCTTTTTCAAGCCAACTTGAGACAGCAGGCAGTAACTCCACTCGTTCAGCGCGAGATTTTGGACAACGGCATTGAAGGGGCGAATGCATATTGGAAATGGGTTTCAGCCGGCCAGGTCGTTCGGACTCAAGAAGAATTGCTTCGGCTGGCACAGGTTCGGATGGGACAGATTCAGAAGCAAGTCGACTTAGGCGAAGTCAAAGCCTCCATCTTG
>JANMNK010000052.1:0-1524 GCA_031373875.1 Pirellulaceae bacterium
GTTCGCGAGTTGATTTGCGAAGGTGTTGCAGGGATTGATTGACGGCCATACGGTGAACCCAGGTCTCAAAGGACGACTCGAATCGAAATTGGCTGATCTTGGCGAACAAGGTTACAAAGAAGTCTTGAACCACATCGTCGACATGGTCTTGCCCAACAATCCGTCGCACAATGCGAAAGATCTGTGCGGCAATTCGCTGATATATCTTCTTCTGTGATTCTTGGTCGCCACGAGCAGCGCCACGAATCCACTCGGACAATTCGGCAATGGTTTGATTGTCGGACTGCTCGTTACTTGGCAAAAGGTACTTATTGGATGTCATTATGGGATCGGAACTTCACGCAAATGAAAGAAATTGTTTGGTTGTCGATGCCAACATGAATTGGTAAACAACTTCCATCGAATTTCACTTGATCGAAGGAACAACGAGGTGTTCGATCGCGTTCAAGCTATCCAAATGCACGCAATGCATTGCCAATTGCGTTTGGCTGGCCAGGGACATCGTGGTGGTGAGTACGAACACTTCACATTCTTATGGATTGCTAACGACCACCTCAAATCGCGAAAGGCCAAGGGTGCTTCGTACTGATTGTGTTCATGCTGGTTGAGTAGGCTAACACTTGGCTTTTCTTCCGGGGCTCCAAAGTTCGGGTTGCGAAGACAATTACATCTATCGTTACCTGAGCAGCTCGTTTGCCTCTTCAGAAGCTTCGAAACGCCGACAGTCGAAATTCCCTCGCCTGATTCGGCAAGGTACTTGCAGCATTTTGGGCAGGCATACTCCCTGGCTGGGATATTCCTTGAAACGGCAGAGTTCAGTGCGGAATTTAAAGTACAAGCCAGCAATCGGGAGAAGCAGCAACACGAAGAACCACCAACGATTTGACTCGCTAAAACCGCAATCAAAAGCACTATTTTCGCAGTGTAGGACCGCATACTTCCTCTTTGAGTTGGTGTACCCTCGCTTAAGATACTCTTTCTCAGATGCAGGCAGCGATCAGGAACTTCATGGAAATCGAGAGTTTGACCCGGTTTTTGCGAATTCGGTTGGGTTCGTCGTAGAATCATCGACGGCAAAATAGAAAATACTCACGGATTCGTGAAGGAAGTCCCGTTGAGCGACACCTAAGTATTCCGTTACTCTTGAGTCCATTGCGGCGGTCCAATTGGTCTTCGTGTTTTTGGTTGGCATATGCAGCGGGAAGTCGTTCTAAATCAATCCCAAGCCGCCCCCCCCGATTTGGTTTGGCAACAAGGTAGTCATTGCTTAGAACTGGATGGAGTGCGCGGCCTCGCGATACTCATGGTCACGCTTTATCGTTTCGCGAAGGAGCTGGAACCGTCCGTGCATCCAGTCCTGGCAACCGTGCGTCGATTTGCCCCGATCGGCGAGCGCGGTGTTGATCTGTTTTTCGTGCTTTCAGGTTTCCTCATTACCGGCATTTTGATTCAAACGAAAACTCAGCACGGTTATTTCGGGAATTTTTTTGTTAGAAGGTCGCTCAGGATCTTCCCGCTCTATTT
>JANMNK010000054.1:0-8681 GCA_031373875.1 Pirellulaceae bacterium
GATGAAGGTTAATACTTGGTCAACCACTGCGGCGATATCTCCGACCGCAGTTGCATGGTCGATCGCTTTTGCGTCTTTCGTAACACCTGAGAACGCATCGAGTTGGACACGACAGTGCGGGAAACATGCGGACGGATCGCACCCCAGCAGAAGTAGGCCAGCCGCAGTAAGTTTGTTTACTCCATCGTCCTCCTGCCAAACATAGCCGCGATTGCGAAGCTCTCGCAGTTGGTCTTTGGCGGGCAGGGATTTAACGTCCGCCCCAGATGCGGCCGAAGCAATTTGCTTAACTCGCGCAGTCACAGCCGAGTCCACCGACCACTCTGCCAATCTTTGACGTTCGAACGCTGACGCGATTTCGATGGTGCCTTTTCCGATCGTATCTTCATCGCGGGTGGGCTCGATGTGGTAACCGTCGCGGATGTGCTTGATCAGTCGATCGCGCGCAACCTTTTGCAATTCTTCGTTGGTCAAGAAGCGGTCGTATGTGTGACCATCGTTCTTCACTTCGGCAAAAAAATCAACAAGAGCTTTTTCACGCTCCAGTTTGTTATCACCCACGACGCACACAAGTGTTGGCAGCTTCAATTCCTGAGCCTTGCGGTACTCGTGATGGGTAGCCGACAGACCGCTGTAGAGATTACCGTAGGTCTTTCCCAGAATCAGAACGACGAGCTGGCACTTTTCTAACAGCTTCAGATAGGCCTGCGAGTCGGGCCGAAGCGGTTGCGGCTCGCGTTCGAATAAAACGGGACGAGTATGCTGTTGCAAAAACGGATCCGTCGTGAGCAGAATTTGCACAGCCAGCCGTTCGCTGGCAAGCTCTTTCTGCACAGAACTAATGAATACTCGTAATTGCAATCGATCGGTCATGGTGTCCGGCTACGTGTTGTGAAGAATGGTTTGCTGAACAATTTTGGCGAACGGCATTTACAGTTTGCCAAGCAATCAACATTGCCATAACCGTTGTTTTGCCGGCACCCGTTGCGAGTTTGAGTGCCAATCGCATGATCTCGGGGTTCGCGTCACGATTGGCACGCTCCAAGTGATCCACTAGTCGCTTGCCTTCTTTGCTCTTAGAGGCAACTTCTGTTAACCAGATGGCTGTTTCAACCGCTTCCACTTGGCAGAAGAACGGACGCACGCCACTAAACTCGTGGTGCCTCCAATGTTGCAATAGACGAGCTGTTTCAGGAGTTACATGCCAGTTCGAAGGGTTCTGTATTGCGCGCCATTCTTCGACAAGCCGCCGTACTTGGTTGATAACGGAGGTTGCATCATATTGCTGTTTTGCGGTCGATAGTCCCTTTCCTTCATCGAGCTCAAGCTCAAGCTGTTCTGTGCTCTTCTTCTTGCGTTTTTTTGGTTTGGGGATCGGAGTAATAAATTCCGCTTTGCGGCGTGAGTCGACAATCTTCTGAGTCGGCTGACCACTTCCGTCTAGCTCCCAATGTCTGGACGGATAGGCGTAGGGCGAATTGAGGATCGGCTGATCAAAAAATGGATTGGACATCGCGCTTTAAATTCCCGGTGTCTATTACCAGCGTTCATTTTGGTTTTGTGACGTATGGCCTGGCACACTGCTCCAAGAAAGTCTCTAAATCACGTCTGAGAAAGAGCCGATATCCGTTGGCCGGATTCTTGTGCATCGGCAGCTTCCCTGCCTCCGCCCACGTTCTCACAGTTCCCTGCGAAACTCCCAAGATTTCCGCCGCTTTGGCTACCTTGACGTACTCATTGACTTTGGTTTTCATCATTCTGTCCTCACATGCACCCCCAAATGGATGGCCTGAAGTCTATCTAAGTCTACAGGGTTTAGATAGCATGGAGAACATTTCGTCCCCCAAAGATTGCCGTGGGTAGTGACACCTTTGGTCACCGGCTCAACCATTTCTAGAGGTTTTCGATCTAAGAGGCTATCCGGATTCTAAACCAATGATTTCATTGAAAAATTCTTTGCTAGCAGCTTGCAAGACGATGTGACATCGCTGTGGATACGTAAATCACATTCACACGACCTTTTGCTCGCATTTGCAATACACCGGTATTTGCTGGGGATCGTTTCCGGATAGCCTCTAACTTCGGTATCGATCAACTGGAAACGATGTGGATCACGAAAGCTGGTGAAGATCGTTAGTGGAACCTGGGCTATACGACCATTTACTGACAAAAGCTATTGAAGTGGATCTTGCCCGACTGGGCGATCCGCGTCTGGTAGCGCTCGCGCCGGTGGATTCTGAGGAGTCACATTCGGTTCTGGCTCAGTACTTAGAACGGCTGATTGCTTCGAGCTTGGCTTTGCATCGCGGTTCGGATGCCGCCGAGAAACAGCGGCAGTTGGTTGAACAGATCGTGGGAACGCTCACGGAAGTCTTAAATGATCAGAAGTCCGATGGCTTTAGTATCACCACACCATTGCAGCGATTGCTGGCGATCCATCGAACTGTGGACGCGACAACGAAAGATCGCCCTGATAGTCCGCTTTCGCGTTCTTCACTTTTCACTGGGACAAGATTGGATGCGAGTCTTGGTAGCCAACTCCGTAAAGAAATCGCGACGTGCGATCGAGTCGACATCCTTTGCTCGTTCATCAAGTGGAGCGGGTTGCGAGTCTTGCTGGAGAATCTTCGCGAATTGGCCGAGCAAACAGATGGCGACGGACCAGTAATTCGTGTGATCACGACGAGCTATATGGGAGCGACTGATCCGAAAGCTGTGGAAGTGCTGCGAGAATTACCCAGAACCGAAGTTCGCGTTAGCTATGACACCAAACGAACGCGGTTGCATGCGAAGGCTTATCTGTTTTATCGAAATACTGGCTTCAGTAGCGCCTACGTTGGTTCAGCGAACTTGTCGAACGTAGCATTGTCTGAAGGCCTCGAATGGACTACGAAGATCAGCCAATACGAACTGCCGTATCTTTGGGACAAGGTCACAGGAACGTTTGAGACCTATTGGCAAGACGATGAGTTCCAAGCGTTCGATGAGAAGGCTGTTCCAAGACTGCGTCAAGCGGTTCAAAGGGAACGCCATATCGCAACGGATGCGGGCACCGCGATCAATTTTGATCTGCGTCCGTTTCCATTCCAGGAAGAGATTCTCGACATCATCGCTGCTGAACGTGAGGTCCAGAACAAACATCGCCACCTCGTGGTCGCTGCGACGGGTACTGGCAAAACGATGATCGCTGCGTTCGATTACGCCCGGGTGGCACAACAACTTGGGCGAAGACCTCGGCTCTTGTTCATCGCTCATCGCAAAGAAATCCTCAACCAAGCTTTGGCGTCATTTCGTTGCGTAGTGCGGGATCAGAACTTTGGCGATCTACTTGTTGATGGCAACGATCCTGAACAGCGCGATCATTTGTTTTGCTCGATCCAAAGCTATAACTCGCGTAGCCTGATAGATGAAGCAGCCGATCGATTCGAGTACATCGTGGTGGACGAGTTCCATCACGCGGCCGCGCCCAGCTACCAAGCATTACTTGGGCACGTTCAGCCAACTATCTTGCTTGGTCTGACAGCAACGCCCGAACGATCCGATCAACTCGACGTGTTGAGCTGGTTCGGTGGACGAGCCAGTGCGGAGATCCGACTGCCTGATGCGATCAATCGTCGATTGCTATGTCCGTTTCAGTATTTTGGCGTCGCCGATTCGGTCGATCTCACTGGTCTTGCTTGGCAGCGTGGTGGTTATCGCGTCGATGACCTGGATCGCCTTTACACCGGCAACGATATCCGAGCAAAGCTGGTACTTGAAAAGCTCTGTGATACGGTTCTCAATCTTGCCGACGTTCGTGGTTTGGCCTTTTGCGTCAGCGTTGCCAACGCCGAGTTCATGGCAAGGTTCTTCAATGACAACGGAGTGCCGTCAATTGCACTGTCCGCACAGTCGAATGATGAGGAGCGGAACTCAGCTCAGCAGAGACTTAGGGATCGCACGGTGAACTTCATCTTCGTTGTCGATCTATACAACGAAGGTGTCGACATTCCTGAAATTGATACCGTGTTATTTCTACGACCCACGGAAAGCCTCACTGTATTCCTGCAGCAGCTCGGCCGGGGACTTCGGTTGCATAGCGAGAAAGATTGCCTGACGGTACTCGACTTCATTGGCGCTCAGCGTAAAGAGTTTCGTTTCGCCAGCCGATTCCGTGCCCTTAGTGGCAAGCCGACCGCTAAGCTCGACGACGAAATAGAAGCCGAGTTTCCGCACTTGCCCAGCGGCTGCGTGATCAAACTGGAGCGAGTGGCTCAACAGCGAGTGCTCGACAACGTACGCGAATCGATTCGATTGGTACGCCCGCGAATGTTGGCCTCGTTGCGAGACTTGAAGCAGTACCTTGGGCGAACGCCGACGCTCGAAGACGCGCTCGACTACTTTGACACATCTTTGGACGAATTGCTAAAGCGAGGCCTGTGGTCGCGTGTACTTGCCGATGCTGGGATTGGCGAATTGATCGATGCGCCCGACGAACAGCAACTTGCAAAGGGGCTTTGTCGACTCAGCCACATCAATTGCCCGCAGCAGATCAGTTCATTGACAGAGTACCTTCTGTCGACCAATCCGGTGGAGTCCGAGAAGACGTCTGCGCTCATTGAAATGCTACACACCACACTTTGGGGAACACAGCATTCGGAGTTGTCGCTCGAAGTGGCCGAGCAAAGATTGCGATCCAATCCGTCAGCGATCTCCGATCTCCGCGCCGTCTTGGACTACCGACTTAAGCATTCGCCCCTGATAACGTCGCCTAGTTCATCTGCTTACGATCCTCTAGCGATCCACGCAGCCTACACCCGTGACGAGATTCTGGTTGCGCTCGGCCACTGGAGTTTCAACAACCGGCCGAGCCAGCGAGAAGGCGTCTTGCATCTGAAGGACCGTAAGCTCGATGTCTTCTTTGTTACGCTGCAGAAGTCCGAAGACGAATATTCGCCGACTACGATGTACGAGGATTACCTCATCTCGCACGTTCTGTTTCATTGGCAATCACAGAGCAACACGTCCGAGCAATCGCCGACGGGCCAACGATATATTCGCCACAGCGAGTTGGGTTATACACCACTGCTGTTCGTACGGGAGACCAAGAGCTTGCCCTCGGGCCTGTCGGCACCGTATCACTTCCTCGGCCCATGCAAATACGTGAATCACACCGGCAGCCGACCGATAAGCATCACTTGGAAGCTACAGCATCACGTCCCTACCCGCCTTTTGCGAACAATGGCCCGACAAATTGCCGTGTAAGCTTAATGTATTGTTCCATCATCGAGAACACTCTTTGTGTGCTCAAGGCCCAGGAGGGTGCTGTGGATCAAGTAACAGTATTGCAATTTGAAATGATCAACACCGGTTTCAGCGATCGCATCCGAGGACTGTAATCTTAGGGGACTCACTGGATCGAAACTCGGCAGGGCATTCTGGGATGAAAAAAAATTTAGGAACCGTAGACCATTGGCCGTGCTGAGTGGGTTTTCTATTTGCGGCTTGCTAGAGAATTGGCATGGGCGACGAATTGGGATGGGGATGGTTGCGGATTGATGCGCCTTAGGGTTCTTTGGGGAATTTTTTTGAGCTTGGGCACTTCGCTAGCTCAATGATGATTGCGGGGAGTTTAGTCGCGGTTTTAGACAATGTGGGAGCGATTGAAATTGCTGGGTTGGCTTAACGATAACTGTAGGAATGTTCGTGTCGGTTTACCAAAAAGCAAGAGGATTGATCGGTTACGGTTTTCAAAGGCTGAGAGTCAATCAAACAAAGGCTCAAAGTCAGCCAACACGGGGTTGGGGATGGCGCTTACATGGAACTTGTAATCGACCTACAATGCGACTTCGGAAAAGTTTGCTTCTTGGCTCTTGTCAACGGATTGCTTGATTGGTGTTCAAACATTTAGGGAACGTGATTTCGCTGGTCGCTGGTGTTTTGGTGGCAGATATTGGGCTGACTAGTTTCTTGTTGCCGAATCACTTTATCGATGGCGGTGTGACGGGCGTGTCGATGTTGTTGGCCGAGTTGCTGCATTGGCCGTTGCCTGCAACGCTGGTTGTGGTCAACGCGCCCTTTGTGTTGGTGGGATACTGGTACGTGGGACGCGGATTTGCTCTGAAGAGTTGCTTGGCGATTATCGGACTAGCGGTCTGCTTGGCCGTGATCCCTTTTCCACCGGCTACGACGGACCGGTTGCTGGGCGCGGTGTTTGGTGGGTTCTTTATCGGAGCGGGAGTGGGACTTGCAATTCGTGGCGGGGGTGTGCTGGACGGTACGGAAATCTTGGCGGTCGTACTGAGCCGCCGCACGTTTGCGACGGTCGGCGAAGTTATCTTGGCACTCAACGTCGTGATCTTTTCGGTGGCCGCATTTTTTCTAGGAGTCGAAGCCTCGCTGTTTTCTGTGCTGACTTATTTCTCAGCTTTCAAGACGATCGACTACTTGCTGCACGGCATCGAATCGTATCACAGCGTCATGATTTTTTCGCCACAATTCGAGGCAATCCGTCAAGCCATCATTAGCCAACTTGGCCGTGGCGTTACCGAATTCCGCGCAAAGGGCGGATTTACCGAAGCCGAGCGCGACGTCCTGTTTTGCGTCGTCACGCGGCTCGAAGTGAACAAACTCGAAGCCATCATCCGAGCCCACGACGAGAACGCGTTTGTCGTCATCTCGCCCGTCCACGACATCCAAGGCGGCGTCGTCAAACGCCGCGCTTTTCATTAAGTCGTTTACGGAAGGTCGATCGTTTTGGTCAGGACGTCACTGACGGCTCCCAAGTCATCGGTAACGCTGAACGACAGGACTCGATCGCTGGTATTGGCGTTGCTTGTCGTTCGGAAGCGAACCGCGCGGATGAGCTGTTGGACGTAAAACGGCGTGGCGTTGGCGTTGAATGTCACTTCGAATTTAGTCAATCCGATTCCACCATTTAGGTTCAGTACACCAATGATCCTGTCTCCGTTAACGGCGTCGTGACGAATGACATTGCGGCTGGCGTCGATGGTAAACAGCGTCCCGCCCAACTCGATCAGATTGCTCGAATGAGCGGTAGTCGTCGCGCGGATCGTTAGTTTTCCGGTATCGAGGTTCACACTATCGACGTCGGTCAAGGTCGCAGTCGTCGCTACGGAAACTGCCGCACCCAAATTGGTATAGCTGACTGAGCCACTGATCCCGCCGAGTGTTGGACGATCATTCACGGCGACGACGTTAATCAGTTTTGTAACAGCCAAGCTTGTGCCGCCATCGCCATCGGAAACTTGAGCAGAAACGGTTCGTGCCGCTGTGGTGGGATTTTCGGAGACATTGCTGTAGTAAATGGCTCGCAACAATTGGAGAGTTTTCCCTGCGGTCGCTTGACTATTGAAATTGACGACCAGCGGAGTTAGTCCCACTCCACCCGACAAGGTTCCCATGGCCACGCCTGCGTACAAGACTTCGCCTGCGAGATTGGTCGTGATGTTGCCTTGATTGCGAATCGTTAGCCTATCGTTCGCGTGACCTTTGTCAACAAAGCGAACGGTAAGTCCGCCAAGGTCGAAGTTCGGCGAATCCACATCGGAAACGGCGCCTGTTGGGCTAAGCTGCACTCCCAGACCGTTCTCAGTGTACGTGACGTCTGTACCAAATGTGTTAAGGACCGGAATATCGTTCGCTGCTCCTACATTGATCCGGCGGATGACTCCGGATTGGTGCTGATTTGTCCATCGCCATCGGACAAACTGCACTGGATGTCGCGAGGGCCTGCCAACGGATTCTCGCCGGTGGCTTCGAATGTCACGTTGCGTAGGAGAACTCGCGTGTTCGTCACATTCGCTTCGGCATTGAGGTTGACGATCAAGGGAATCCCGGCCGTCCCTCCGCTCCATCGACCAATGATTGTTCCTCCATACGTGACGTCGTTGCCTGAGAGGCCGATTTGATTGGGACCGACACCAACGTTTCGAATGGCTAGCCGATCTGTGGTCCCGATTCCCCCTACGATGCGAATTTGCAGTCGACCACCTAAGAAGTGCGGGCTGTTTTGATCCGTAATGGTGCTTGTTCCAGCAAATAACAAAGGGGTGGCATTTTCTGTGTAGGTTGTTGGCCCAGTGACATTGACTACCGGCGCATTGATCTTACGCGCCATGTCCATCGCGTTTCGAACGATAATTCTTAAGTTAGGATCGACCAATAAAGATCCGCCAAATGTGATCGAGCCAACCGAGAAGACAAAACCGCCGTTGATTCCCCTCGCCGGATGCGTGTTGTAAACGGTCATATCGGAACCTTCGTCGTACATTGCATTGGCTGTGACGTCGAATCGCATCACTTTTCCGTGTCCGAGGATTTCAACGTTCGGTCGTGGATTAGGATTTCCACCGTAATCGAGAAACGTATCGCTCGCTGGATATAACGGAATTCCAGCGGCAGGCGACGTCGCTTGATCCGTTTCCCAACCGCTGGCTTTGCCGGACGGACCCACATGTTCGCCGACGACAAGATCCATATCCGGATCTACGAAGATTGCGGTGCCATAGAAAAACGGATGGGCTAGAGCCGCATCCGTAATTTTGAACGCCCCAGTATGACCTGGATCAGGATTCCACTGAGATGCAACTCCGAGTATGGCGCGTTCGCTCTGATTGCCAGCCATGTTGCGGAACCAATTCTCGCGACGGCTTCGGCCATAGTACCGTACGTCCATCTTG
>JANMNK010000076.1:0-12667 GCA_031373875.1 Pirellulaceae bacterium
CGGACGCTGCCGTCGGCCATCACCGCTTGGGCTCCACCAGTGTGGAAACTAAACCATTCGTTGTTTGGTCCGCAGTCGTGGTTATTCCATGTGCATCCTGGAGGTCCACCGCGTGGAGTGCTGTTGTTATTCATGATTTTGGAAGCACCTGAAGAACTATCTGGTTCAGCCCATCGCCAGTGCTTGCGACCATCCATACCAACGGGATCCAAGTAACTGTTTGCTGCCAAGGAAGTGTCTGGAATCATGCGATCGCTTCGTCCGACATCTTCATAGATGAGAATGCTATTGGAGGCACCATCGGAAATGGATCCAATCTTGGAGCCGCCAAAGTTGATATCGAAAGTTCCATAGGCCATCAAATCCGCTGTCGGTTTCAACTGGTATTTTTTCGATTCTGCAACATCGGCTGCGCCGCCGGTATAAAACTGGTAAAACTGGGCTGCGTAGGGTTGCGGAGTCAAAGCCGAATTAAATCGACCTGCTGGCAGACCGGTGATTACGGAGTTGGCGGTGCTGATTTCCACATACGGCAATGGAGCATAGTCCAGGCAACCGTAACCTTCGGTATCGCGAGAGGCGGGACGGAGGCCGTTTGTTGGGCAAATGTAAGCTGGAATGACCGCACCTGGCCCAATCAAATTTTGCATCGCTGTGACGTTAGTGCCTTCGTTGTGACGCAAGGCCTTGTTCATCGACTCATAAACCGCTTGTTGTTCCAAATAAGGCAGGATCATCGTCGTCAAGCTTTGGAAACACTGCGTTTTGTGAATAATGCCGGTCGCAGGATTCGTAGCAAAGTGCTCACCTGCTCGAGGGAATTTCTTTTGGGCGCTTTCAAAGTTGGCGACAGCCAATCCCATTTGGCGCAAATTGTTTTGACACTGGGCTCGGCGAGCAGCTTCGCGTGCTGCTTGAACCGCTGGCATCAATAGCCCGACAAGGATACCGATGATCGCGATTACAACCAGCAATTCGACGAGGGTAAAACCCCGTCGGGCATTGTGTAACGTTTTGGTCATAGTGACTCTCTTCTTTTGATTTACCTTCAATCTCCGGGTCGCTGGCAATTGGATCGTCGCAGATCCTAAACAATGCAAGCGACTACAACTCATTCCATCACGAATCGATTCAGTTCTAGAACGAGGAGCAATGTAAATCATGTCCAAGGGGTCTACGATGAGCTATCGATGTAAATTTGATTAAGAACGGGTGAAGAAATGATGAAGGCAACGAATTGCGGGCTACAAGAACAAAATGTGGGCGATCTAATCGCAGAAATTTGATTTTAATGATCACTAGAAAACTTGATTGCTGTCGCGCTCAAGTTGCATTTTCCCTTGTAAAATCGGCATTTATTGGCCCCTACGGCGGAATTGTTGGGTTAGCTAAAATGCCTCTAGAATTTTGCAAGTGCATACCAAGGAAACCAAATGAACAAGCCAACAAAAACTGCAATTACGCCAACGCGAGCTGAAAACTATCCGGAGTGGTATCAGCAAGTTATCAAAGCGGCCGATCTCGCCGAAGTGTCGCCGGTGCGGGGTTGCATGGTGATCAAGCCTTGGGGCTATGCGATCTGGGAAAACATGCAACGCGTGCTCGATCGTATGTTCAAAGAGACAGGTCATCAGAACGCCTATTTTCCATTGTTCATACCGATGAGCTATCTCGAAAAGGAAGCCGAACACGTCGAAGGATTTGCGAAGGAATGCGCGGTAGTCACCCACCATCGGCTTGAGCCAGACGGAAAAGGCGGCTTGCGACCCGCAGGTCCTTTAGAAGAGCCGCTGATTGTTCGACCTACAAGCGAGACGATTATCGGCGCGATGTACGCCAAGTGGGTTCAGTCGTATCGTGATCTACCCATATTGATCAACCAATGGGCCAACGTGGTTCGTTGGGAGTTGCGGACACGACTGTTCTTGAGGACTGCAGAGTTCCTTTGGCAAGAAGGCCACACTGTTCATGCAACGGCGGAAGAGGCGATGGAGGAGACACGCCGGATGCTGGATGTGTATGCCGACTTCGTTGAGAACTACATGGCAGTGCCCGTTATCAAGGGCGAGAAAACTCCTGGTGAGCGATTCCCAGGGGCCGTGACGACGTTGTCTATCGAAGCCATGATGCAGGACCGTAAGGCACTGCAAGCTGGAACGTCGCACTTCTTGGGGCAAAATTTCTCGAAGGCCCAGGACATCAAATTCCAAGATCAAAATGGCGAGGTTGTCCATGCATGGACAACCAGTTGGGGCGTTTCTACTCGCTTGGTCGGTGCCTTGATTATGACGCATTCCGATGACGATGGTTTGGTATTGCCGCCGCGATTGGCCCCGGCGCATGTCGTGATCATTCCTATCTATCGCGCTGACAGCCAGCGTGCCGAAGTGCTGTCATACTGCCAAAACTTGCGCAAAGATATCCAGTCGATGCGCTTCGATGACGCTCCGATTCGTGTCGAACTCGATGATCGCGACATGCGCGGTGGCGATAAGAAGTGGTTTCATGTCAAACGCGGCGTTCCCATTCGCCTTGAAATCGGACCAAAAGACATGGCTCAGCAAGCTGCGTTTATGGCGCGGCGTGATACGGGACAGCAACAATCGACACTCGTTGCCGAGCTGGTCCAGACTCTGCCGAAGGTTCTGAGTGAGATTCAAACCAATTTGTTCGAGCGAGCATTGAAAATGCGTCAAGCGAATACGGTCGATTTGCATACGCTGGCCGAATTTCGGGACTATTTCAAGTCTGATGATGAGGACTCGTCAACCGTCGGTGGTTTTGCCAATTGCTACTTTGAGTCCGAAGAATCGGTGAAAGATGTTCTGCAAGAATTAAAAGTGACGATCCGATGTATTCCGCTCGGACAAGAACCGAGCTCTGGAAAATGCATTGTTTCTGGAAAAGAAACGAACCAACGGGCGATTTTTGCGAAAGCATATTAATGCGATCAGAACTGATTGAGGTCACGCATCGGAGTTTTTCTAAGCGACACGTCACTGGACTTTTTGCGACTCCCTAACCGAACGAAAACGAAATGGTTGCAAAACCGATAGAAAAGACGCGACCATCATGAGGGAATTCCTTCTTTGCATACTTGTTGTCATCACAACTGCAATTAGCTTTGTTGCGGTTGCCGTCGTTCGGCGGCTTGCGGAACAACTCGGACTGCTTGACCGTCCTGGGCATCGCAAGGTCCATTCCGTTCCGGTACCTCTGGGTGGTGGGATTGGAATTTGGTTTGCCGTCGCAGCCGTTTTCGCGGCGGGGACTTTAGCGGTGTTTATGGTTCCTGCGGAAACGAATTGGATGCCGGAGTTGTATCGTACGCATCACGCTGGACTCAAGACTCAAACAAGCCGCCTGTGGGTTTTGTTGGGTGGGGGGACGGTACTCATGTTCTTGGGCTTGGCCGATGATCGTCGCGGTCTGCCTTGGCAACTCCGACTGGGAATCGAGTTTTGCGTTGCTGCATTTGTGGTGTATTGGCAGGGATTACAACTAACGGCTTTTATTAATGTGCCGATCTTAACAGGCTTGTTGAGCGTCTTTTGGATCGTGTTGCTGGTTAATTCTTTTAATATGCTCGACAACATGGATGGGTTAAGCGGAGGTGTCGCGATGATCGCTTGCACCATGCTGGGTCTTATGTTGCTCGCGCGCCCGGAATCGAACACGCAGGCATCGCAACTCTTCGTGGCCACGATGCTCTTCGTGATGGCAGGCGCGCTCTTGGGCTTCTTGTTTCACAATTGGCCACCTGCAAGAATTTTCATGGGCGATGCAGGAAGTTATTTTGTTGGATACTGGATCGCGATTGCAACTCTACTGGCAACGTACACAGATTATCGCGGGACAAGTCAATACGCTGTTCTCGCCCCGATCTGTATCTTGGCAGTCCCACTTTACGACACGTTTTCTGTTGTCTGGATTCGCCTGCGCAATGGCCGCAGTCCCTTTCAAGGTGACAAGAAGCACTTTTCTCATCGCTTGGTAGAACTTGGTTTTAGCAAAAAGAACGCAGTATTGACGATCTATTTGGCAACCTTGACATGCTCACTCGGTTCGTTGCTCCTAACTCGCACCGATTTGGTAGGAGCGGGCATCGTGGTGGCAATCGTCGCGTGTATGCTAGGCCTAATAGGATTGCTCGAATATCGTGCTTGGCATGATCGCGTGGACGAAAGCTAAGAGTTTCGTAGCCCCATTTGATTTGTTGTAGCACGCAATATCAGCGTACCGGATGTTCACTCTGTCAATGACTTCAGACTATGGGAGCACTCAAGCGAGTGAGCGCATTGCGAACACAAACCCCGAAACGAAATGCAATTAAGCCGAGCCCTCTGAGCGGTAAAGACGGCTCGTTAGGGCCCACAATCGAACGTTGGACGCTCAGTTTGGTTCTCTTTGCCTTTGGAATTGTTGGGGCAATTGGTCAGTGGTTTCCAAGCGATAGCGTGTCCATCGTGATGGGCCAGACGATACCGCAAATCGCACTTTGGTTAGTGCTTGCAGTCGCTACTGCCGTATTCAGCCTCCTCGCGCCGAAACGATCGACAGCTTGGTCAATTACAAGCAACATTGTTGGAGTCAGCTTGCTTTTGTGGATTGCGCTTAGCACTTGGATGGTTCAGGGCCGGGGGAACTTACGATTCGCCGTCAACATGTTCTGGCAATGGATTGGGGTGGGACTGGTTTTCGCTATATCGTTTTGGATAGCACGTCGAATCAAGCAACGTTCACCGCTGGTCGTATTTTTCTTAGGATTATCGATCGCTACAAGCTTTCATGCGGTCTACCAATATGCTTACAGTATGCCGCGCGATCGACAGCGTTACAAAGAGGAGCCCGAAGTCGTTTTGCGTGAATTGGGTTTGGATGCACAGGCGGGCAGCGCGACCCGACTACGATGGGAAGATCGATTGCAAAGTACTGAGCCGATCGGGCCTTATGCACTGACAAATTCCCTGGCGGGTTTTCTCGCTCCTTGCGTGATTCTGTTCGGGGCGATGTTGGTTGAAACCCGAAATTTGCGGAAATGGCACTGGCGGCGAATAGGTATTGTTGCAGCCTTTGCACTCTCGCTTGTCGTCTTGGGACTAACGAAGAGCCGAACAGCGTGGTTAGCATCCTTGTCGGCTGCGTTTCTGTATGGAGCCCTTCATCCCTTATCCCGAGCGCACATTCAGCGGAACTTTTATCGGTGGCTGATTGGTGTGGCAAGCATTCTTGTGGTGGCAGCGATCTGGGCCTTGGCTGTAGATTCACGAATATTAACCGAGGCACCCAAGTCCTTTGCGTTTCGATGGCAATATTGGCAAAGCACGTTGGTATTGATTTGGCACAATCTTCTTTTCGGCGTAGGTCCCGGAAATTTTCAAGATTATTATGCGACTTTCAAGTTACCGAACTCTTCCGAAACCGTGCTAGATCCTCACAGCTTCTTGTTGGAGACCATTGCAACGGGCGGGGTTCTCGCCGGCATTTTGCTGTTAGCGTGGCTGTCATGCGGCTTTGTTGGATGGTGGCGTCAATACGGACTGGAACAAGAAAACTCAAAGAGTGTCGAGGGATCTGATTCAGGTAGTTTCATCGCACTTGGAATAGGTGTTGTCGTTGCTGGTTTCATCGGGTTAATTGTTCCTCAGTTCTTGGGTGTGGGGCCTGATCCTTATCCTTACGTTATTGGCGTGCCGTTGGCACTGTTGTGGATAAGAGCGATCGGCGGAGGATCAGGCCAGTTTGACATTTCGTCACGCGCGGTTGTTTGCGCGTTGGTCGCAGGTGTCATCAATTTGTCGGCGAGCGGCGGATGGCTATCCCCGGGTATAACTAACATCCTTGCAGTGTTGGCCGGAATTCTAGTGGCCGGACATTCTGGTTCCGAAAACAATACGATCGACGGAGGCAACCGCGGCGGACGACTCTCGAAATATGCTTGGGCTGTTCGGTTATTGCTGGTCTTCGTTAGCGTGTTGTTGGTGTTTGGGTTTCTCAAGACCGCGTGGGAACCAATTCAGCGGGCTTCTGCAGTCAGCACCAAGCCTGTGGTGAGTCTTGAGCAGGCGGAGCGGAACGCACGGGAAGCAGCCACCATCGATCCATGGAATCCGGCCTATCGAGCTGCTTTGGTTGGACTGTCATTCATGGAAATTTCCCAGCAAGTGCGAGAAGGTCGATTGGCGGGTAGCACCCTAAACAAGTGTGAAAAATCCGTCGAAGACCTTTTACTGGCCGACCCCCACTCTTGGCGAGCGAATTTTGAAATTGGCCGACAGAGCTTGGGGTTGTCTCGAGATGTCCCAAAAATGGCAGAAATGGCACGTCTGCATTTTCTTCAAGCAGCAGAACTATCGCCTCAAGACGCGTCCTGCCAACTGCAGGCGGCTTTGGCGTGTTGGTTAACGGGAGAGGACGCTGTAGCCAAGAAGAAGCTTGAAATTGCTATGAAAATTGATCAAGAAACACCTCATCGCGACCAAAAACTCGTTTCTCTGCTGATTTGGTGGCCGGATAAAGTTGGGCCTCGGAGCCCGCTTAAAAACGGAGTAGAATGGAAGATGATTGGGCGCGACACTGCATTAAGTCCGGGTTGGGTTAGAGCCGAACCTGTGGCAAGCATGTTGCGTAACGAACTGGACTAGTTTTTCGCTTCTCGCTTTTCTTTCGAAGATTTCGCAATGCAAGACAGGCAATCTCCACTTGTTCCTACTTTGGCCGCGCTTTTCCTGGGTTGTTTGGGATTTGCCGCTGGTTGGTTCAGTTTCAAAAGCGAAACGCAAGGTGCGAAGGAGATTTTCGAAGATCCTGCAAAACGCATTTCAAGCATTGGGATCGCGGTAGAAAACCGTCCTTTACCCGGCGCCGAAAAGAAACTTGGCCCCAAAGTGCAAGTAATTGGTGGGAAAGTACATAATTTTGGATCGATGGAACGTGGTACATCCAGAAACCACAAGTTTGTTTTCAAAAATGTGGGGGATGAGAACCTGGTTTTGGAAGTCGCGGGCAGCACTTGCAAATGCACGATTGGAAAACTGGAGAAAGCGGAACTTGAGCCCGGCGAGGAAACCGGGATTGAGCTTACTTGGACCGCAGAGGGCGTTCTTGAGCAATTCGGACAAACCGCGCGCATCGCTACGACCGACCCCGAAAACGTTGAAATTTCATTGGAAATCCGGGGCTTCATCTCGAATGCTTTGATATTCGATCCGATTCGATTGCTTTTCGGAGACGTTTCTTCGAAAGAGACCACGTCGCTAAAGACAACTATGTTTAGCTCGTATGGGGAGCCGCTTGTCATTGAAAAGGCAATTTGGAGCGACCCGCGAACGGCGGACCGAGTTAGCATTTCGCACACCGTCCGCAAACTCGAGAAGGGTGCCGATCCCCGTCACATGGATGCTCAGTACGCCGCTGATTTTGTTGTGGAGTTGAAGCCTGGATTGCCGACCGGTCCGTTGAACGGTCGATTCAATATTGAATGCAACTTCCCACAAATGACACCCGTCGTTATTCCTGTCGACGCGCGAATATTCAGTGCGTTCCGAATTTCTGGCGGGACACTGTATGACGAGAAGCAGAACTTAATGCTGCTTGGAAAGGTCTCTGGCGCGAAGGGAGCTAGCTTCAGCATGCTTATCGCCGCTCGTGCTGAGGAAAACCAAGACATTACCCTCACCGTCGGAGAAGTTCTCCCAGATGTTGTAAAAGTCACGGTTGAAGAGCCTACTCGCCGAGGAGGCCAACTGTTTTTTAGGATCAATCTGGACATTCCACCGGGAACCGCGCCTGTTTCGTTCCCAGGAACAAATCCCAAAAATTTTGGCAAGATTGTTTTCCGATCTAACATTGAAAGTTCTCCTGAGGTACCGGTCTTTCTTCGCATCGACGTAGTGCCATAAGTTTTCAATGAGGGGTCGTTCAGTGTTCTTTGGCTTTTATAGTCCTACAGCTTGCCCATCTAGAAATCTTGATCGTTTACAAACTCTCGGTACAGCCGTACTTTCTCTTACGGTTCTGGGCTCGTTAATAGGCTGCACTCATACGGAGCAGTCTTCAGACAACCGAGGGGTTGAGACGGTCAACGCGACCGGACCATCGAATTCATCGGAGAATTCTTCGGCTGTATCTGAAAATCGCGATCCCGCGAGTTCGGGTGAAACGACTCTTGCAAAACTGCAGGGGCCTCCAATCGATTTAACGAAGCCCAGTGAATTAATAAAGCCCGGTGAAGCGACTCGCGATGGGTTGTTGCAAAAGACGAGAGTGGGTTCTGGTCATTTAGATTCAGCGGCTCTTGCACCTGTATCTATCAAGCCTGCCGATGCTAGCTTGGCTTTGGAGCTACCGGAACACATTCATATCGACGACGGCTCTGCGAACGCCGAAATGAGCCTCGCTAGTACTCCCGTAGCTCAAAAAGGGAATCCGCCGACGGTTGAGGAGCATCTGGTCACTACGGATCGCGCTGTAGGACCGCGCGTGACTCCCCTGGAACAAACGGTTCCGCGAAAAGCGAGCGCTCAAGTGCTCGCAACGGAAGCTGAAAAGAATCAACGCATTGCCGACGCTTGGCCGAAACCTTGGGCAGTGTTTTTCATTACTGGGCAGCAAATGGGCTATATCGAGCCATGCGGATGCACAGGGCTGGAAAACCAAAAAGGTGGATTGAATCGCCGAGACACGCTTATTTCCGAGTTACGCGCTCGAGACTTCAATGTGATTCCGATTGACGTAGGTAATCAAGAACGCCGCATGGGCCGGCAGGGCCATTTAAAATTTATTAAAACCATCGAAGCGATGAAACAGATGGACTATCGCTCGGTCGCTTTGGGACCAGAAGATCTAAAGTTTTCGCCTGTCGATTTGCTTTATTCAATGTCCGATGTCAACCGTTCCCCAAGTCCCTTTGTATCCTCCAACGTTCGATTATTCGACAGTTACCCAGATCAATTGAAGATCATCGAAGTTGGCCAACGGAAAATTGGTATCACGAGCTTCCTTGGCAAAACGCAAGAGAAAATCGAGAACGCAGACATCAAGATTATCGACCCCATCGAGTCGCTTAAACAAGTCGTTCCGAAATTCAAAGCTGCCGGTTGTGAATACTTGGTCATGTTGGCTCATGCCTCCATCGAAGAGTCGATCGCAGTCGCCAAAGCTGTCCCTGAGTTTGACCTAGTAGTAACCGCCGGCGGCATTGGAGAACCAATTTACAAGCCCGAACCGATCGAAGGCACCAAGAGCGTCATGGTGCAAGTGGGCGTGAAAGGAATGTACGTCGGCATTCTGGGTCTGTTCGAAGACAAGAACATCCCACCGCGATACCAACGCATTGCTCTGAGTTCTCAGTTTCCTGATTCGCCACGAATGATGGAGCTATTTGGCAAATATCAGGAATCGCTTCAGCAAATTGGTTTTGAAGGATTAGGGATTCGGGCAAACCCCCATCCGTCTACTCATGAATTTGTTGGGACGGAAAAGTGTGGTGAATGCCACACCAAGGCATTAGCGGTCTGGAAGGATTCCCCTCACGCTCACGCGACGGATTCCATCATCAAGCCACCTGCTCGAAGCGAAGTCGCTCGCCATTTTGATCCGGAATGCGTGAGTTGCCATGTGACTGGCTGGAATCCGCAAGAATTCATTCCCTACCATACGGGATACATGTCCGTCGAAGGTACCCCGAATCTTGTTGGATCGGGTTGCGAAAATTGTCACGGACCGGGTTCTGCTCACGTGGCAGCCGAATCGGGCGACATGCAGGCCGATGACGCTCTGATTGCCAAGCTGCGTGATGAGATGCGATTGCCCATGAGTCGTGCCGAAGATAAATGCCTCCAATGTCATGACATGGACAACAGTCCTGCATTTCACGACGAAGGTGCATTTCAAAAATACTGGGATCAAGTCAAACACTACGGCAAAGATTAGATATGTCCAAGAGCCAATCCGACTCCGTCATCGATTTGCGGAGCGATACGGTTACTAAGCCGTCGGCAGCAATGATGCAAGCCATCCTGCACGCCGAGCTTGGTGATGATGTCATCGACATCGATCCCACCGTTCAAAAGCTTCAGAAATTGACGGCGGAAACGCTGGGCAAAGAAGCAGCCCTGTTCATGCCTAGTGGTTCCATGACGAACCAAATTGCGATTCGCATCCACTGTCAACCTGGCGATGAGTTCTTGTGCGAAAGCGATTGCCATATCTACAACTACGAACAAGCGGCATTTGCTCAGTTGAGCGGATTGGTCGCTAGGTGTGTTCCCGGCAAGTTCGGCGTATTGCATCTGGATCAATTGAAACATTTGATTCGGCCCGAAGCGGACCACCTAGTTCGCACCCGTTTGGTTTGCTTGGAAAACACGCACAACCGAGGTGGCGGCAAAGTCTGGCCATTCGAGCAAATGAAAGACATTTGCAAATGGGCTCATTCCGAGGGCTTGCGAACACATCTTGACGGGGCGCGACTATTTAACGCGGTGGTTGCCTCCGGAATCGAAGCCCGTAAATGGTCATCCTTGTTCGATTCCGTCAGCGTCTGTTTTAGCAAAGGCCTGGGGGCTCCGGTCGGTTCCGCTTTGGCTGGCACAGCAGACTTTATCCAGAAAGCTCGACGTGCAAGAAAGCTGTTTGGAGGTGGCATGCGGCAAGCTGGGATTATCGCTGCGGGAGCGCTTTTCGCATTGGAAAACAACTGTGCAAGACTTGTCGAAGACCACGAAAACGCACAATTACTAGCCCAGACCATTCGCACTTGCGACGGACTCTCCTTGGAGCCCGACGAAATCGATTCCAACATTGTCATTTTCCGGATCGACCCCAAGCTTTCCTCGGCGATTCATATGACCGCTCAGCTCAAAGACCACGGCCTTTTGACTATGCCATTCGGTCCGCAACTCGTTCGCCTAGTGACGCACCTTGATGTTTCACGCGACCAAACTATCCAAGCCTGCGATATCATCCGACGCGTCGTCAGTACGGCATTTCGGTCGAAGGTGGCACAGTAGGTTGCAATCGAATAAGGCTAAGTTCGGGTGGGCAGAGGAATCGAATGGGTGGTGCAAAGCCTCGCTCCATTCCAACTCCACGGCTAACGTAGAGGTTTCGATCGTGAACCCGATGCAGACCGCCCGCGGCGACTTTGCGAGGTACCTGCGACAGAGTCATCAAAGGGCCGAAACCCGGCATGACGACTTGGCCACCATGGGTATGCCCCGACACGACGAGGTCAATTTTCGAAGTGCTGCTTGTTTTATAGACAGCATCGGGGCGATGCGAAATCAGGATGCGAAGACTTGCCTCAGCTTGCTCTAGTTGCTCGATGGCTCGTAATGCTGCGGGTGAGCTATAGTTGAGCTCAATCCCGCCAAGAGCAATTTTGGAACCTTCATACTCAATCACATGCACTTCGTTTTCTAAAAGCCGAATTCCAACCTCAGAGAACAATTCTCGCACCTCCGAAGGACGATGCTCGATATCGCCCAACACGGCAAAGACACCAGCGGGTGCCTTTAATGAAGATAAGAATTCTCGATATTCGCCTCGGCGCTTAGCAAAAGTCTCCGCAGATACTTGAAAGTAGTCGCCAGGCAAGAGAATCAAATCGGGCGACTCAGCCAACAGTAATTGAACCGCTCGCCGTTCATAACTGGAGACTTGTCGAGTTTGTAAGTCCGACAACACACCGATCCGAAGACCGTCCGTCTGGCCCACTGACGAGATTGGCAACGTCGAACGTTCCACACGAATCCGATACGGTTCAACAAAAGATGCATAGATAAACAACGCAGGTGGCAGGAATCCAAGCGCGACCAAGCCAACGGAATGCAGGAAACCTGATTTGTATGAAAGCCGAAAGATGACAATCGAGAAAATATAAACGGATGGAACTACCACCAAGAACGCATAAAGAGCGTGAATGATGGCAAATGAGCTTCCCGTGACCGCCGC
This sequence comes from Pirellulaceae bacterium, assembly GCA_031373875.1. GTDB lineage: Bacteria > Planctomycetota > Planctomycetia > Pirellulales > Pirellulaceae > JANMGV01. Next base: position 11,956 of record JANMNK010000076.1, read on the forward strand.
AGCCCATACCGTCTGTAACAGAAAGGCAAACACTGCGACGAGGATGCATACGGCGTGATCCAGGACTTCAACTACTCTTCCGGCAAGACGTGATTTTCCTCGGCGCATCTGCCAATGGCGAATCGCAACCGCAATTCCCGCGTCGAAGAAAGCTCCGACCCAGACAGCAAGGGCGAATTGTATTTCGGATTCATCCAAAGTGTGGGATCTTTCCGTTAGTTCCTAAAGGTCGAGCAACTCATATTTGAGCGCAAAAGCGAGCGGATTGATGACTGGAATCGTACTTTCGCGCAACCGATTGGCCAAGTCAAATTCATGTTATTGTGGTTTGACAGACTCAAATAGTGCGTCCGTTCTGTACGGGGCTTTCTTTACAGTGTATCTAATGTTGGCAAATTCCATCGCGCTATCGAAAAGCACGGCTTAAATTTGGTGTTCCTCGCATAATGATTCTGGAACAGTTCGGGCAGTAGTTATGGGTCGGGAAGTTGTCCGTATAAATAAAAATCCCGCTGGAATTGCGGGGGCAGTTCCAGCGGGATTCGGGATTAAGTGTTTATTGGTCGAACTGATTCGAGTGAACCAATTCAAGTAAGGTAGGGTTAAGCACTTTCTTTACGTTGCGGGGCATTCTTGATGTAACTCAGTTTTTGCCCTGCTGCGTCAAAGTCGATTGTATAAATCGTCCCTCGCTCTTGCTCAGGCAATTCGA
>JANMNK010000098.1:0-4754 GCA_031373875.1 Pirellulaceae bacterium
GTGGCTTGTTCGTCGACAAGATGGGATGCGAGCGGGGGCATTTTGCCTTCGGTTCGGGTAGCGATGCGGCGGAGGAGGATAGAGTTTTCTGGGGAACGGGGATCGATGAGTTTGGGAGACGGTAGGCCAAATTTTGCGTGAAGTGGCTCTGCATCGATCAGATTCATTTTCTCTCGCGGAGTGAAGTAATCGAGCACGATCTTTGAATTCCCACCACCCGCATCGATGTGGCAGATCGAGCAATTGGAGTGCAGATAAGATCGCGCTCGCAACTCGATATCTGCGTTTTGATCGCTAGGGGAGACTAATCGCGGCAGAGCGTTACTGGGTTTAGGAGGTTGCGGTTCTTTACCAAGCAACCCAATGTGGAACAAAGTATCGATCTGCGAAGCGACGGTGCCTTGGTAATCGGATTGTCCTTGTGCGTAATCGTGGACGCGATTCATTTGCTCGGTCGACAAACCCAATACGAATTTTGCGGCTCGCGAATGGCAAACCATGCACTCCGAACGACTTGGATAACGCCACTTGAATTCTGTGCCCTGAGTGTCGTCGGATGCAATCTGAAATAGTTCGTCTTCGCCAGCGGCATCCACTAGTGTCGCGTCTGTCTGCTCGTCGCTCCATCGATACGAGTACCCGTACCACTCGCCCGATTGTTTGGCCATGAGACGGGTTTCGATTCGGCGCGTGATGCCCCGATTATCCGGCGGCAGAGAAAACGATTTGACGAGCACTGTTCCATTCGGAAAGTCCCATGCGCCTTTCTCCGCGAAAGTCACAGTTTCATTTCCGGGAACAGCCATCCAACGTTGCTTGATGGAGCCATCCGACCAAAGCGGTGAATTGACCGAATAGGAAATCAAACCATCCATCGGTTCATGCTGTGACGTATCAGCAAACAGCCCCGTCTCGCTTAACAGTTTCGGGAAATCCGACGAAGATTTTGCGTCGTTACGGCTCAATTTGTAGATGCCACCTAAATGATCTGCGACCAAAAGTTCCCCGTGGGTATCTTCGCCAAAACCTATCACTTGAGCACTCGTTCGAGCAATTAATCTTTGCCACTCGACTTGCTCGCCATTGTGTTTGATGGCCCAGATATTTCCGGTTGAAAAATCGCCGTATACATACGCGCCCTGAATTTCTGGCAGCGCCGTTCCTCGATAAACCAAACCACCGGTCAGTGAACGGGCTTGGCTGTGATGATGTTCAAACGTGGCGGGTGAAAAATCGACGGGCCCTGCGAGTTGATTCGTATGAAAATCATGATTCGACTCGCGAATGCTCCAGCCGTAATTGTGGCCTCGCTGGATCAAGTAAACGGACTCCCAAAGATCCTGGCCGTTGTTCCCTGCCCACAGTTGATTGGATTCGCGATCGTACGATAACCGCCAAGGATTCCTTAACCCAAATGCCCATATCTCGCCGCGAGCGCCTGGGATCGCGAGAAAGGGATTGTCGGTTGGAATCGAGTAGAGTTTGCCGCCTTGTTCGTTGTCGACATCGATCCGAAGGACGCTGCCTTGAAGTGTTTTAAGATTTTGACCATTGCGATCCGTATCCGAATCCGAAGTTCCGTCGCCGGCAGAAACGTACAGCATGCCGTCATTGCCAAAAGTCAAATCGCCGCCGTTGTGTCCGTTGGACTTCCATTCGATGATCACCGTCGCTGACTCGGGAACGCACCGATAAGGCCCGTCGCCTTCGACAACGAATCGAATGACCCGAGTGGCTACTTCGTCAAGTGTCTCCGACTGTCCATTACAGCCAACATACACAAAACGGTTTTCAGAAAACTTGGGATGGAACGCCAGGCCGTAGATAATTTCGGGTCGTTCGAGAAATGGCGTTGTCGAGCTGGCCGATTCGCTATCGAGAAATTGAACGATGTGGCTTGGTCCGCCCCAATCCGTTCGGTGATCGACAGCAAGCAGGGATTTGGAGTCAGGGACACGGTCGAGAGCAATCAGTTTGTCGATTTTTAAATTCGGATAGGCCGAAACCAGTTTCATAGGCGGAGGCGGATCGGGGAAACCAACGACACGCGATGAAGTCCATGGAATTCGGCGTGCCAAACCTAACTTCTGTTGAGAACCCTCGTTCAAGACGATTCCCAGAGCGTAGAATGCGATACTAATGGCGGCCGCTACGATAAGAAGGACTTGCCATGCACGTGGCTCGAATTCGACTCTTCTCATCTCGTGTAAAGCCAACGTGATTGTCCTTGAATTGCGATTCGCTGCACGATCATTTTACTGTGCGATCACTTTACTGCGGGTTTGGTCGAAAATGTGACGAAAGGAAAACACTCGGGCACGTGGGAGTCCCAGACTCCATGATAACTCAACGCCCAGCCGCCGGAATCTTGCGTCTTGTCAGGTTTGTGATATTGATTGAATCGCGAAAAATCCATGCGCCAAACATCGCCCGATTTGGGAGGCAAACTCCGTGGTTTCGACATATTCAGCATTTTCAAATTCTTCCAAGGCACTGCGATTTCGACGGTCCAGCCGCGATCTTGATCCGAGTTGTCGTTGAGAGTCCCATCGATATGAACTGCGGACTGGATTTTTGGAAAATCCCATTCAAGGAAAGCCCAGCGTAATCCTCGTGGATGATTGGTTAATCCAACCCCATTAAAGGGCTGACTTTGAACATTGGGCTTGCTTCTGTCAAATTCTGGTAGTCGTGCTATACCGGAAGTTTCATAAACATCTTGCCAAACAAAAAAGCCGTCGTAAACCGTTCCGTAAGCGTTGATCTCGAATTCGTAGTAAGCGTCGTCGCCCGCGATAAACAGCTCGACATCATTGTCTTGGTAAATCGGATCGTCCTCATTTTTCAACGTGGCAACAATCTGCGGTTCTTCGATTTCGTATCCCACGTAAAGGTTTACGTCGTCCCAAAGCACCGAAACGTGGGTCTTAAAATGCGTTGGTTTCCCGGAGATTAGATCGACAAAGCTTGGCGATTTTTCGGCCGACTTCCAACATGGTTCATCGAGCCGGCCATCGATAACGATTTTTTCGTTCGCCTTGATCGCCGTGATTCGTCGAATCGCGGATTCTTTGACCGGCGGAAACGGCGTCGGGGCTTGGGCAGTCACCGCGCGACAAAAGCAAAACGACAAAGCGAACACGAAAACAGTAAGGCGTAGCATCAATGATCTTCCCGGTTTGCGAAACATGGCTTTAGGGGCGACTTGTCCGATTACTTTGCAGTCGACGTGTGCGACTTAATCCAATCGGTCATTGCTTTGAGCGCGGTTGGTGCGACGGTCTCCTCGATCGATTGATACTCGCTGATCCCGCCCGTCTTGCTTGTTTGGAACAAGTGGTTGAGGCCTGCGAGTGAGACGACGGTCACATCTTTATTACCACCGGCTTTGAGAGCAAACTCGATCTTGGGAAGATTGAGTTTCGGGTCGACTTGCACGTCCTTTTCGCCGTTGATCGCAAGGACTGGGCATTTGATTTTTTGCAAGTCGGGGCCGGGTTCATAAGAAGCGAAAAACCGGAACCAAGGATCGTTCATCGCTTTCAAATTGGCCCGAACCAATTCTGCCAAGATCTTTCTGCCTGCTTCTTCACTAGCTTTTGCTTTCTCGGTGTCGGTGTCCGCCTCCGTTTTTGCATCAAGTTCTTTTGCACTGGCGATGATTTCGTCGACGATGCTTGTCACAAATGGATCAATATTGTCGGTCGTTTCGATTGACTTAGCTTTGGCAAAGACGCGCTCCTGAAGCAACCTTTGCCGTTTCATCGCGTCTTTGCTTCCGCCTTCTGCTGCGATAATCAACTGTCCTTGCGAATACAGGATTTCTTCACCATTCACACCTGGACTGGCCATCAAAACGATCCAAGCAACTTGCGGATTTCCGCCCGAGACGATTGTCGCTACCAGTCCGCCTTCGCTGTGTCCTATAAGGCCAATTTGTTTGGGATCGATGGATTTGGCGGTCTTCAGAAAATTGATTGCACTTGTAACATCGCCAGCGAAATCCTGGGTCGTCGATTTTTCGAACTTGCCCGTCGATTTGCCAACGCCTCGGTCATCGAAACGAAGGACTGCAATTCCGTTTCGTGTTAAATGGTCGGCGATGACCAAGAAAAACTTATGATCCAGTATCGTTTCGTCACGGTCTTGTGGTCCGGAACCTGAGATGAGGATAGCGACAGGAAAGGGACCGCCGGTTTTAGGCCGCGTTAAAGTTCCGGCTAGAACTGTTCTATCGGACTCATTACGAAAGGTCACTTCTTCGATGTCGTAGGGAAAAGGCGCTTTGGGTGTTTGTGGGCGTTTTGGTGCGGGACGCGATGGTTCGGCAACTTTGTCGACACGTTTTAAATTCAGCGCTAACGGGATTCCTTGCGACCACTTACCTGTTATCAACGAGCCATCCTCATTTTTCTCGCCTGTGTACTTGGCCCTCAAAGCTGGCGAATCGATCGTCACTTTATTGCCTTCGGTAGTAATGTCCGCTTTGAAACCACCAGCGTTTTGTGAAAGGCTGTCGACGAAAGCCTTTACTTTCCCGTCCGTGCCGGGATAAACACGAACCTGCATTTCAAGTTTCTGGAATCCTGCGTTCAGCGTGCCCTGCCAGATATCCTGTGGCTTGTCATCGGGAGGAGCTTTTCTTTTGTCAAAGTTCAAATCGATATTTGCTCCGCCTTGAGACCATTTCCCGGTCGCCTTGCTCCCATCTTCGCTGACTTGCGAATCGTATTTGGCCCCAGTTGCCTTGAGTC
>JANMNK010000111.1:0-4693 GCA_031373875.1 Pirellulaceae bacterium
AGAAAACGGGGAAGCATCTGTGAATCAGGGTAAGGCTTAGAGGTCTGTTCGTAATAGAGCTTTAGCCATTCCTCATCCGTCATGTCACTTTTGTATGGACGTTCATCGCCTGAAGAAACTGCGTACACCGCTTTAAGTAGTCGGTCATAATCCTCGCCAAGCGTACAGAGCTCAGCCTCGACATTGTCGCCGTCGACTTTTTCTTCGGGCCGATCACACCCGGCATCAACAGCCATGATTAAGCATGCAATGGCTATCCAAGCGAACTTTTTCCATTGCATTTCAGATTGGTCCGTTCATGTAGGCGGGATGATGGATGCACTAGCAATTCGCTACAAGTCGCTAGCACGTCTCACTGACACGTTGAATGGGCCGACGAACGCTCAAATTCAGCCAGTGCGAGCAGTGACTCAACGCAAGTCAAAAACGCCACACCGAGCACTTCGTCTGCAATCCTTTGTTCGTCGGCTTTCACTTCGCGCCCCGATTCGGCCTGCCGACGACGTGCGTCCTCGAGCATCACATGGAAATCGCCCCCACGGCGACTACGTCTAAATTAGGCAGTTGCTTTCGATGCACGCCAACGGCGTATCACATCGATAGTGGCGCATCCAATGCCGAAGCCGCCTGCTGCTCCTGCGATCGAGGGAACTAATGCCGAAAGGGTCGGACCATGAATCGTGATCCCTATGCAGAAGCCGACAACAGCCAAGACTGCGGTACACATCGAAACGAACTTTAATTGTCGCATGAGTTTACTCCTATGGAACATCACACTTCACACTGACGACGAACGACTAAAATCACGCGGTTGCGGCCAAGTGACTTACCATCAGGAAACGCGCGATCCGCAACTCGCGGCGAGTAGTTTGGATTCTTTTGAGTTTAGGCATGGGGTTTGTGTTCTCTGTTGGCCGCTTGGTTTCCCGGCGGTGCCACATTATTTTATCCTTGGTCGATTAACAATTGCCCCCTCTCAGAACCGGACGGGCGCAGATAGCAGCTACTCAGGCGGGAGTTCCACCCGCTTGTCTTCAAACCATTTCCAGTACGCACGTGCAATGGTTTGTTCGGCATTTGCGATGCCATCCGGCACATCAGTCCCCGGCAGTCCCCTTTATGCCCCGAGTGTGCTCGTTCAAATACTGCGTGAGGCTCTTCGCCACAGTGACAAAATCTGACGGAACCAGTAGCACGGTGGTGCTATTGTTCTCTGCTCCGACCTCCGTGACCATTTGCATCCGCCGCAGTTCCACCGCGAGAGGATTGTTAGCCATCTGCTGGGCGGCCTCACCGAGTTTATGTGAGGCTTCGAGTTCCGCCTCGGCCTTGATAATGCGTGCCCGCTTCTCTCGGATGGCCTGCGCCTGCATCGCCATTACTTCCTGCATCGCCTCAGGCAGTTCTACATCCTTCATTTCACACCGTTCAACCTCGATACCCCACTGTATAGTCACTCCCGCGATATTGTCACGCAGCAGTCCATTGATCTTGTTCCGCTCCTGCAACACCTCGTCGAGGTCATGTTGGCCGATAATGTTGCGTAAACTTGTCAGCGCGAGTTGGTAGGCTGCCGCCGGCGCGTCTGCCACCGCGATGACAAATTTCGCTGGTTCGGTAATGTGATACCAGAGAACGGCGTTGACTTTCACCGTGACACTATCCCGCGTGATGGTCTCCTGCTGTTCGGCTGAGACAGTACGCGTGCGAGTGTCGATGGTCACAGAACGCTCAATTCCAAGTGGGATGATCCAGTACAAGCCCGGCCCCCGGAGACCCTTGTAGCGACCAAGGCGAAATACAACGCCGCGCTGATACTCCTGGGCAATGCGCAATCCCGTCAACAGGACCAGTACAATCACTGCGGTTGCTATTGTGTATGGAATTGTCATTTGAAGGGGTCCATTGCAGAACGACCGGATTCAGCGAGTGCGAGGAGAAATCTATACGCAAGTCAGAACGCCCGACCGAGCACTTCGCTGCAATTTTTTTGTTCGTCTTTGTATCTTCAGTGTACCACACGCCTCTCGCAAATCAACATGCTTGATCGCGACGAGTCTATGGTCGCTGCACGAGGTCAATCCGTTTTGCTCTTGGAAACATGAGGTCTGACAAGCCATGCTGCAACCCCGCAATAAAACAGGAGCGACACGCCGACCAACAGCCAGCCTATCCGCACATCGGGTGTGCCGCCAACCGGAATAAATCCGAACAGGTCAATCGTGTAATACGAGTCGTGGATGTTGGCACTACCTGTCGATTGATAGCGCCTCGGCAACCCAGATTCTTTCATGAGTAACGCTGCGTTGATGATTCCGATTCCAGCCATCATGTAAATCATTCCCATCAGAACAACAATGCTTGCCAGCACTATACGCAATCGTGAACTCCTAGGACGAACATCGGCGGTAACCGAGCCGCCGTCAAAAAACTATGATTTCAAAAAACGCGTGAAGGGCGGCTTCGGTTGACCGCTTGGTTCGTCGAGTCTTAGGATCGACAGTAGGCATCAATTGCAGAGAACGCACCTGTAGCATGGGCGCCCCAGTGGTTATCGTACGAACTTCGCCAATATGCTACAGCATACTCTATGTCACCGGAGTTGTATGCCTGAAGTCCATGCCAAAGGTCGCCATAAATGTCCGCGAGATCGTCGTGAACGTCTCCGATGCCTGATTCTTCCGAGTCTATATTAAGCGGATCAAGAAGGGTTCGATAGTACGAAATTGGAACATCCGCAAATCGCTTGAAGTCATCTGTCCATTGTTGGTATCCTCTGTGTTCGTACTCCGCTGCGCTTGAAGCAAGCGCTCCGCCTGCCGATAGAGATGAAACACCCTGCATCAATGCAAGCAGAATGTGACGCGCTGTCTCGAGTCCGTGACAGTCGGATTCAGCCCAGTCACAAAAGCGTTTCACATTGTCAGCAAAGGCGTCAATGGCGAGAGACATATTTCATCGACGAACGGTGGCGTTAACGGAGTTCGCGAGGTTGATTTGTTAGCAAGCTGGATAGCATCGCGAACTTCCGTTCAACGCTTGGTTCTGCCACTTCTTTTTTGTTTAGAACGTGACCGGATAGGAATCGCCACATCTCTTCATTGTGGCGAGTTGACCATGCATGTGCAAGTAGCGGGACGCGGATGTACTTGACGGCATGTCCTTTGCGGCGGTATTGATCTGCGTCGGATTCCATGGTTGAGCTTTCGGAGTCATTTGCACCTACGATCAGCATGATTGGAAGCGTACGATCACATTCGGCGAGCCCCTTTAGGCGTGATCCAGAGTGTGCGACGATGGCGGCAATTTCATTTGATCTTGCGGTGGCAAGCAATTGGGCGAAGGTAGCACCATTCGACATCCCGATTAGGTAAATGCGATTGCGATCAATTTGCTGCACAGACGCCAGATGATCCAGTAGGTCGTCGAAAAATTGGACATCTGGATTCGAATCGAGATTCGACAGGTCGACATTGACCGTTGCCCACATCGAATTCGACGCAGCAGGGTAGGCTAAAATGAAGCCGTTCTGAGCGGCGATTCGATCAAGCCGAGAATAGTTAGCCATAGAGTTGGTTGAGTCTCCAATACCGTGAAACGCAAATACCACGGGCGTCGGTTGGAGGGCCTTATGCGGAATTACGATCCTGAAGGTTCTCGTCTTGTCTCCCACGCTGAGTTGACCCTCGCGGATTTCCGCGTTCAGCGGTCCATCTCGCAGGGTGAACGCCAACGCAATCGAGGCGATGATGACAATCAATGCTAGAACTAAGATTCGTTTCACGCGCCGGTTTGGATCCTCTGTGGCAGAACGTATTGCAATCTATGCGTCGGGGAGGGGAGTTGTTGGCCCCTTCGGAATACGTTTGATCCCCGACGTATAGATTGGGCGTTGAACTGAGCCGACGGAGCGGGACGGTACGACCGTTTCATGTGGCTTGCGAACGCCAATTGTGCTACGACGGCTTAACGGAGAATCAGTGTATCAATCCGAATGAGAGTTGGCAAGTTTTTGCGAATCCGAGTTTGCGGGGGGCGCTGGTTTTGACTTTGGAAACGCGAGTGGACTTGGAACAACGCTCGCCAAGACGCGACTGCCGATAATGTCGTCTAAACTGCAAACTCCTTGGGAAGGGTCCTACAGAATCAAAAACTTCGCGGCTCAATACCGTTCATGTTCGGTCAGCGGAACCGTACCTTTCACCCACGCTTCCTTTCTGCCAATGAAGCTTTACTAGGCGTCAACACGGCTGTTACCAGACACGCTGCAACCCTCGATACTGAGCCTGCGGTTAAGAGCTGCTTCGTGGGGAGTCTCGCCCGCTTGTCTTCAAATCCTTGCCAGTACGCACGAGCAATGGTTTGTTCGTCAATTGTTTGGAGTGATTTTAGATGCTAAGTTTTGATTCCAGATTCTTCAAGTTTTTTTCTAATACCGTCGAGCCTGCCGAGATTGAAAGAGGAAGTCCATCCGCATTTGCATCGGTAGGTTTCAAACGTTCGGCTACCATCGCCGCTGGTTCCAGCAGGGGACTTGCAAATTCCGCAGTATACCGCACAGTGGTAGCCCCCATTGCCATCTTTCTTGAAGTATGCGCCGTGGGATTCAGTGAATTGGTTCTGTTGCTCTATTTTGGTTTTCAGATCGCCATTTGTCGCGTTAAGTTGCTTGTTCTCGTCTTGCAACTCGATT
>JANMNK010000166.1:0-1823 GCA_031373875.1 Pirellulaceae bacterium
AACCACCCAAACCGAAGCCCCCGTTACACCAGAAAAAGCCGTGCCTACAGTTGGTCTCGAGGCAGGGGTCAGCGCTAAGCAGCGCAAAACTGATAACCAAGCGGCTCGAGAAGTAATCTGTTTTTACGAAAATCGCAACCAACCGATCGCTCAGCTTCGCAATGGGACGAAGAACCAAATTCTTCAGTTGCGAGGCGTCGCGAATTTCTCAGACTTGACAACTGAGCAACGAGACTCGCTTAATAAATTTCTGCCAGCAAATGAAGCGGAACCGAGTATTATTCCGCAGGACGCGCTCGCAGCAATTCAATCGGTACTTGGCGAGGAAGGTCTGATCGAAAGATTAGATTTAGTCTTGCGAGCCATTCTCGCTCCGATCGAAGAAAAAGGTTTGTTGAAGAGCCTATCGCACAAAATCGAAGAGGGTAACCAAGCTTTCATTCGTGTGTTTGAAAGCGGTCAAGAGTCCAAAGCGGTCGATGTTGAAGTCTCACGCGTGCGGATGGCAGAAGTTGCGAGCGGGCTGCGAGAAACAATGCTACGTGAATTTCGTCGCGAATTTAATAAACCAGAAGCGGAAATCGTCGCAGGGTTGGTGAGCAATTTTATTCAGAGTCAACTGACAGAAACGTTGACGCTTCGCGAAGATCTCACGCAGCAAGCTAGAAGTCAGAAAGAGAAAGACGTCAAACCAGCCAAGTTCGCCTACTTCCCATCGAAAACAACGATGATCGAGGGTGGAAAGCCGCTGAAAGCAAGTGATATTGAAATCCTTCGAGCGGAGTATAAAGCATGGCTCCATCAACAAACTTGGTTAGAGTATACGATTCGTTTGGCGGCCTTTGCGGGCATGCTCATAGCGCTCTATTTATTGTGCGGCCTGTTTTTTCATTACCAGTTTGATCGATCCTTAATTACGAATACGTGGAAGCTCACCAGACTGTTGGGGCTCTCGACAGTTTGCATTGCACTCAGCAGTGTGATGTCGCACGATCCCTGGCGAGCGGAGCTAATTCCGATGGTTGTTTGCGCTGCAACGGCGACGATTGCGTATGGTCGCAACATCACTTTGGTTTTACTCGCTGCGCTATCGCTTGGAATAACACTCTCACTCGGGATGGATTTAGCTGAGTTTGTAATATTGATGTCAGCAAGCGCTTCAACGACGCTTTTGCTCGGTCGAATTCGAACGCGAACGCGTTTGATTTATGTTACTTCGTCAGCCGCGATTGTCACCGCGCTAACGACTATTGGCGTTGGATCGCTGGTCGGTCAAATCAACGGGAATACGAATGAAATTGAAGCCCTCCCATTGATGGGGATCTTGAGTCAAGGGATCACGGATTCGTCGTGGGGCAACTGGGGTTTTCTTAGCCAACTCGCCAAAGAAGCTGGTCAAAATGCTCTGTACACAGTCCTGGCTGGCTTGGTGGCGTCGGGATTTTTGCCACTTATCGAAAAAATCTTTTCCGTTCAAACCGATCTAAGTCTGTTGGAATTAGGGGACGCAAGTCATCCCTTACTGCGTCAGTTGGCCCAAAGGGCACCCGGGACTCACAACCATAGTATTAATGTCGCGGCGATCGCGGAGGCGGCGGCGGACAGTATCGGAGCTCACGGTTTGCTGACGCGTGTAGGGGCCTACTTTCACGACATTGGCAAGATGTTCAAACCGACTTACTTCATCGAAAATCAGGCTCAAGGAGCAAATCGTCACGACACATTGCAACCAGCCATGAGCACATTGGTGATCATCGCGCATGTCAAAGACGGGGCCGACTTAGCCCGTCAACACCATTTACCGCAGCCAATTATCGACTTTA
>JANMNK010000189.1:0-4965 GCA_031373875.1 Pirellulaceae bacterium
AAAGATGCCAATGATGTTCCGAGCTATCTGGCCACCATCGAGCGGCAGAACGGGAACAAGATTGATCAAGGCCCACCAAAAATTGAACGAGATGAAGAAGTACGTTGTTGCATAAATGGCGGCGTTTTCTGTCGGTACCAATCGATCTTCAGAAATTGCGCCCAAGTCAATCAACCATCTTTCAATCCAAGTATCCGTTTGAAGTCCTACAGCCCAGGCCAATAGTGTCGCAATCAAAGTTAATGCGAGTTGTGCTGCCGGGCCCGCAGCGGAAACGATTATTTCTGACTTTTGGTCCATCCTCCGGCGATTGCGTCCAAACCCAAGACTGCCTGTAGGGATCGCCAATCCCCCGAGATGGTAGAGAACAACTCTTGCGTCCACACCAAAATAGCGAAAAGCAAACGCATGCCCCAATTCATGCACCAAAATGGACACGAACATCGAACCAATCCACAACAAGAGCAGTACACCCACTCCGGGTGATCCCAATCCCGATTGTTCGTAAACCATGTCCAGTCCGTAGCACTGTTCATATCCCCAGACCGCAGCCAATGCCCAAAATGGCCATGCAACGCGAACTGGAAAACCCAGAATTTGGAAATTCCAATCGTAAGGTGATGTGGTCGGTTCCATCAGCATCATGGTGGCTATTTTCCTCGGTTCAGGTCTCTTCAGGCCTTCTTCACAAATTTCTCAAACGAACGAGCTTTGGGCAATAAAACGTTTTCCAACTAACCTTTTTTCTGCATGCAGTTGCTTAGAAAATCAGCGGTAAGCCATTTATTTGCTGGAAACGGATTTGAACAGCGGCATTTTTCCTTAAGTTGGTCCATCGTGTACACTGTAATGTATTGTGTGCGAAGCTATTTTGTCAGGGTTGACTGGCACTGCCAGACTTTCCGGGACGCGAAAATAACACGAAGCGATCGTTACAGGTTCCAACCCAGGACTTAAAAGTTAAGTCGCATACAAGCACCCGCAAGCACGACGCTGTTGTGCCCGAATCCTCCTAAATTACACGACAACCCCTCGATGCCGCGCGACCTTTGCCGCTCTGTGCTCGATTTAAAGGCAATTGCCGGGAGCATTTATGTTTCCACACCGAAGTGTGTCTTTAGTATTCCTTGCGTTCACGATTCTAACGTCGTCGCACACCACAAACGGCTCAGAGCCAACGCGCAAGGTTGATTTCAATCGTGATATTCGACCAATTCTGTCCAATCGATGTTACGCTTGCCACGGCCCCGACGACGCAAAAATCGAAGCCGGATTGCGACTGGATACACTAGCGGCAGCCTCTATGCCGTCCGACTCCGGTGCAATCGCCATTGTCCCAGGCTCACCGGACTCCAGCGAACTCATGCGCAGAGTATTATCGCGGGATCTAGACGAGCGAATGCCTCCACCGCGCATGGGAGATGGCCTTACTGCGATTGAATTAGAACTTCTAAAACGATGGATTGAACAAGGGGCGAACTATGCACAACACTGGTCGTTGTCTCCACCAAGTCGCCCTATTTTAGCAAACGAAGCTCCCGCTCATCTCAATTGGTCGAACAACGCAATCGATCGATTTACTTTGGTGAAGATGATCGAAAAGAATTTGCAACCTTCGCCAGAAGCAGACCGAGGTTCCCTATTGCGCCGGCTGTCACTGGACTTGATCGGATTGCCGCCATCGCCCGATGAGTTGGATTCGTTCTTAAACGATGCTTCGCTGGACGCATACGAATCTCAAGTCGAGCGATTGTTGTCTTCGCCCGCTTTCGGTGAACACTGGGCTCGCAAGTGGCTGGATTTGGCTCGTTATGCTGATTCGGCAGGGTACGCTGACGATCCCGCTCGAACGATCTGGGCTTATCGCGACTGGGTCGTCCAAGCCATCAATTCGAACATGCCATACGACCAATTTACTGTCGAGCAATTGGCTGGCGATATGATGCCCAATGCAATGCAAAAACAGTTAATCGCCACAGCGTTTCATCGCAACACTCTGACTAATAACGAAGGTGGCACGAACGACGAGGAGTTTCGCAACGTTGCAGTTGTCGATCGAGTCAACACGACGATGGCGGTTTGGATGGGCGTCACGATGGCTTGTGCCCAGTGTCACAACCACAAATTCGACCCGATCACCCAAGCCGACTATTTCCGTGTCTTCGCAATTTTCAATCAAAGCGAGGATGCCGACCGCGGAAATGAAAGCCCTTATCTCGAAATCATGACCGACGAGCAGATCCGCCAACGTCGAGCTTACGAAATGGAGAAAGAAAAGCTTTTGGCCCAGCTCAAACAAGTCACTCCCGAACTATTGGCTGAACAGAAAGCTTGGTTGGCAAGTTTAGCAACAGACGCTGTTTGGAATGACTTGGCCTTTTCCCAAGGAGCAACTGCATCGGGTGCAGCCGTCATTTCCAGCGACGATGGCCGAATTCAGGCTAAGACCGAAGCAGATACAGACAGTATTACTGTCGACATGAGCTTGCCAGCCGATTTGAATATTCAGCAACTGCAAGGGATTCGAATTTCGACAATCCTCGACCCGGCAGCGACTCACGGTGGGGCGAGTGCTGCAAATGGCAACGGCAATTTTGTGCTGACAAACGTGCAAGCTGAATTGCGGCTCAAGAATAACCCGTCGCCTTCGGGTCGATACATTCGCGTCGATTTACCCGGCAGCGGCAAAATCTTGTCGCTCGCCGAAGTCCAGATCTTTTCGGGTTCGGAAAATTTAGCTCTGCAAGGCGCTGCCGAACACAGCTCGACGGATTACGAAGGACCTGCTGCACGCGCGATCGACGGGAACACGGACGGCCAATATCAAAAGAACTCGACTACGCACACCGCGCAATCTGACAACCCTTGGTGGGAAGTTGACCTCAAGAAAAACGTTCCGATCGACAAAATAGTCGTCCACAATCGGACCGATAACGGGGTTTCCGATCGTCTCAGCGGAGCAGTCGTTCAATTATTGGATGAGCAGCGGCAACCGATCTGGAAATCAACCATCGCAAAGTCGACCGCTGAGCCGGAGTCCTTTCAAATCCAATTGGCTGTCCCCATACAATTTTCGCAAGCAGTCGCCGACTACAGTCAAGAACAGTTCCCGGCTGCGGCCACGATTGATCTCGACCCAAAGACCGGATGGGCCGTCGGCGGAGCGATTTCCACACAGCACAATATCCAATTCATTACTAAACCGCTCAACGAATCTCAAATAGCTTTGCTAGGTGCCAACGGTAGCGACGACGCAAACAACGTCGTTCTGAGAGTCATCTTGGATTGCAAGTCACAGCATGCCAAACATGTTCTGGCCAACTTTCGTGTCGACGCAACAGCCGACCCTCAAGCCAGTCGCTTGGCAGTGGTCCCCGATCGATTGGTTCAAATGGCTCGGAAGGGCGCAAGCCAAGTTACAGATCAGGAGTCATCCGAATTACTTGCTTTCTATATGGAGCGAATCGCCCCGTCGCTGAATGCTGTGCGATCGAGATTGCAAGACGTCGATTCCGCGCTCGCGTCGACCAAACCCGCGACAACTGTTCCTGTCATGCGAGATTTGGCATTAGACAAGCAACGCGAAACACGAATTCAGCTTCGCGGTAACTATCGTGCCCACGGGGATGCGGTTCAACCTGGATTCCCTTCGGCATTCCACATTCAACGCAAAGCAGACGCCCCCGTCAATCGACTTGCCTTGGCCGAGTGGATAATGCAAGAAGATAATCCGCTGACAGCTCGTGTCCTGGTGAATCGGTATTGGGAGACATTGTTCGGCAGTGGGTTGGTTCGGACGAGCGAAGAATTTGGCTCGCAAGGCGAATTGCCTACTCACCCAGAATTGCTGGACTGGCTTGCAACCGAAGCGATTCGGCTTGAATGGGATACCAAAGCTTTGGTTCGATTGATTGTGACTTCATCAACGTACCGTCAACAATCCAGCGTCGATTCAAAACAACTCGAAACGGATCCCGAAAATTATTTTCTGGCACGTGGGCCGCGTTTTCGACTTACTGCGGAGCAAGTTCGCGATCAATCGCTGGCGGTTGCGGGGCTATTGAGCCACACAATGTTCGGCGAACCGGTCAAACCATCGCAACCCAAGATGGGCCTCAGCGCGGCCTTCGGCAGCGGGACCGACTGGGAAACCAGCGCTGGCGATAATCGCTATCGACGGGGTTTGTACACGACCTGGCGTCGATCCAATCCGTATCCTTCTATGGCGACGTTTGATGCCCCCAATCGAGAAGTTTGTACATTGCGTCGCGACAGAACGAATACGCCCTTGCAAGCTCTCGTGACTTTGAATGATCCAGTTTACGTCGAAGCCGCACAAGCATTGGCTCGCCGAGTCGTACTTCTCGAGAAACCGAACGCGGACTTTGCGGAACGCGTGGATCATGCGTTTCGATTGACGGTTACGCGATCTGCTCGACAGAATGAGGTGGATGCGATCCGACGCTTGTATGACAAGAGTCATGCTGCCTTGTCCGCGGATCCCCAGTCGGCAATGAAACTTGCAACAGAGCCACTGGGCCCGTTGCCAGCAGGAGCCGATCCGATTGAACTGGCAGCTTGGACTGCAATAGCGAATGTGCTACTTAACTTAGATGAGGTTTTAACGACGCGATGAACGATCCACGACATCAATTCATGGCCAATCGGACCCGGCGATATTTCTTGAAAGAGTCGACGATGGGACTGGGGGCATTGGCGTTGGCCGATCTCTGCTCCAAAGACGCGACCGCTTCTTCGCCCAGTATCAATCCGCTTGCCGCGAAACAACCACCGCTGCCAGCCAAAGCCAAACACGTCATCTACTTGCATATGACCGGTTCGCCACCGAATCTGGATATGTTCGACTACAAGCCCAAGTTGATCGAGTTGAACGGCCAAGACTGCCCCGAGTCGTTTATCAAAGGCCGCGAGTTTGCCTTTACAACCGGCACGCCAAAATTGCTT
>JANMNK010000247.1:0-2790 GCA_031373875.1 Pirellulaceae bacterium
GATTTTTCGGAAGCAGTTGATCGTCGTAATGTCGGTATCGAGTCAGCACACTTAGCGGTTGAAACCGAAGATCGATCGGCCATCATGGACTCGCTGATACTGTGCAAATTCTTGCGAGGTACGCTTACAGATTTCTTCTCCGAATCCGCTGAAATTCTTCGATTGGTTACCGGTTGGGACATGACGGCAGACGAACTTCGAGAAACTGCTGTACGCATTGTCACGGCGAAAAAGCGTTTCAATATACTTGCGGGATGGACGCCTGCCGAAGACACTTTACCCAATCGAATGTTGCAAGAAGCGATTCCCGAAGATGCTCGCTCGCAATTGTCCGTTGAGCGACTCAACGCACTCGTAAAAGCGTATAATCAGGCTCGCGGCTGGAGCGACGAAGGCTGGTTGCCCGAGCACGCACCGCTGTCCTGCACAGCGAATTGCTAGGATCTTTCCGTCGTCGATTAGAACAATCATTAAGAATAATTTAGACCTGCGAATTGCTACTTTGTGTCGACTCAACTCATGAACGAAACGTTTACACTTATTCCAGGACGCACCACCGATCAAGGATGCGGCGTCAGCGAGGGCAAATTCAATGATCGTTACCAAAACGCGATTAATGCCCTGCAAGTTGCACCCGGCGACATGACTCGCTTGGGGCTGTCCGAAGGCGATCGTGTCCGACTGACGGGCGAAGAAGGCCAAACCGTTGAAGTCTGCATTACTGCTGCGAAGAAAGAGGAACTGCCGGAAGGACTTCTGTTCATCGCTTACGGTAACATATCCAGCCAGATGATGACGGGCGATACTCACGGTTCTGGAATGCCGACCAGCAAAGGTATGGAAGTCACAATGGAATTAGTTCAAAAAGCTTCGGCGAACGCAAACATGGAAGGAACAGCGTCATGACGAGTGCATCGACTCAAGTTAATGCGCCGACACCAAGTGTTCCTGGCGA
Organism: Pirellulaceae bacterium; assembly: GCA_031373875.1. Lineage (GTDB taxonomy): Bacteria > Planctomycetota > Planctomycetia > Pirellulales > Pirellulaceae > JANMGV01. Next base: position 956 of record JANMNK010000247.1, read on the forward strand.
GCTGAAAGTGATTCAGGATGCCACGTGCACTTTTTGTGGTTGCGTTTGTGACGATATCGAACTGACCGTCAAGGACAACCATATCACCGAAGCCAAGCGAGCTTGCGTTTTAGGCAAAGCTTGGTTTCTCAATCATAGCGTGGAAGATCGACCAAGCTGCTTGATCGAGGGCAAACCTGCAACGTTGTCGGAGGGCTACGATCGCGCGGCACAGATTCTTACTAGCGGCAAATACCCGATCATTTATGGACTTAGCGATTCACCTTGTGAAGCTCAACGGGTCGCGGTCAGTATTGCCGACTGGATCAGCGGCACGATCGACACGACGACGAGCGTCTGTCACGGTCCTTCAGGGATGGCGTTTCAGGGTGTTGGCGAAGTGACTTGCTCGCTTGGCGAAGTTGCTAATCGCGGCGATATGATTATCTTTTGGGGTTCGAATCCAGCAGAAAGCCATCCTCGGCACTTTACGAAATATAGTTTGATGCCCAAAGGTATGTTCCTTCCTAACGGTCGCAAAGATCGAACGTGTGTGATCGTCGACGTACGCCGGACAAAGAGCGCCAAGGCCGCCGACATCTTCATCCAAATCAAGCCGAAGCGCGACTTTGAGGCACTTTGGACATTGCGTGCACTGGCCAAAGGTATCGACCTAGATCCGGATTTCGTGCACCGCGAAACCGGCGTCGAGTTCTCGGTATGGACCGATTTGATGGAACGCATGAAGGCTTGCAAGTTCGGAGTGATTTTCTTCGGTATGGGGCTGACGATGACGCGAGGCAAGCACGCCAATAGCGAAGCTCTCTTGGCACTTACCCGCGACATGAATGCCTTCACACGATTTGTAGCGAAACCGAATCGCGGGCATGGAAATGTAACCGGTGCGGACAATGTTGTTTCATGGCGCACGGGTTATCCGTTCGGAGTCAATCATGCACGCGGCTATCCTCGCTTCAATCCGGGGGAATACACGACTTCGGATACTCTGGCAAACGGAGAAGCCGATTGCGCGATGATGATCGCTTGTGATCCGATGGCAAATTTCTCGCAACCCGCTCGTGAACATCTTGCGACTATTCCGCTTATTGCATTGGATACCAAAGAAACTCCGACGACGCGTGCCGCAACAGTAGCATTTACGGTAGCGACCTATGGAATCAATACGGGTGGCACTGTATATCGGATGGACGATGTACCAATTCCTCTTCGCCCCGCGTTCCCATCGCCTCACCCAAGCGATTACGATGTGTTGACTGCGATAGAAGAGCGTGTGAAACGAATCTTGGGTGTGACGGGCTGATAATGAATCTTGACTACACGAAAATTTCGCAGGGAACGGTCTATGACCCGCTGAACGGAATCGACGGCCAAGTCCGCGATATCTGGATTTTAGATGGTCGCATCGTCGCTGCACCGACTGACCCGACGGTCCGTCCTTCGAGAACGATCGATGCCAGCGGACTGGTTGTAATGCCCGGCGGAATCGACATGCACTGTCACATCGCCGGTCCCAAGGTGAATGTTGCTCGCAAGATGAGGCCCGAAGAAAAGCGACGCGGCGAGCAAATGCCTCGAACGAATATCACGCACAGCGGCTCCATGGGCAGTGTGCCGAGCACGTTCGCCACAGGCTACAAATATGCGGCGCTCGGTTATACAACTGCATTCGACGCGGCAATTCCGCCGATCGCTGCACGCCACGCTCACGAAGAATTCGAAGACACTCCGTGCATCGACAAAGGCTTTTACGTCTTGATGGGCAACAATCATTACGTAATGCAATCTTTGATGCAAAATGAACCACAGAAACTGAAGGCGTTCATCGCTTGGCTGCT